>NZ_JBJURJ010000010.1:0-257747 GCF_046098205.1 Paenibacillus mesotrionivorans
GTGCAGCTCCCCTAACGATAAGGCATGTTAACCTAAGTGTAGCAAAGGCAGGAGGCGACTTGTTGGGAAAGTATGGGTCTAAACAGTTCTTTCGCGGGACCGCATAAGGATCAGCATGGTGAAACGTAAGGTCCGGCACGGTGATACGTGGGGATTCGATGTTACGTAAGGGTTCGGCATGATGATACGTGGGATCTGATGATACGTAAAGGGTTCGGCATGATGATACGTGGAATCCGGTGATACATAGGGACCCTGTAAGTCTAACGGCGGCAGGAGCCGCTATTTGGCGGTTTTTGGGCGGCGGGGAAATCTAACGGAAGCCACAGCCGTTATTTCCGATTTTTCGACCCGAAGCATACCCTTTTGGGGCAAATAGCGGCTGTGACCGCCGTTAAAATTTTTCCCAGGGCTAAAACAGGCCAATAAGGGCTGTGGCCGCCGTTAGCCGCGGGAATTCAGTGGGCTGCCAGGGAGAGACCGGTGGGCTGAACACGGCAGCTGCTCCGGGGAGAGACCAGTGGGCTGACACCCGGGCCTATACCCCGGCCGGCATCCTCTCCAGCCGCCCCACTCCACGGCTTCAGCTCCTATTTCTCCTCCAGGGCCGAGCGGATGTCCGGATAGCGGTAGCGGAAGCCCGCCTCCAGCGCCTTGCCGGGAAGGACCCGCTGGCCCTCCAGCAGCAGCGCGGACATCTCGCCCAGGGCAAGCCGCAGCGGCGCCCCCGGAGCCTTGAGCCATGCGAAGCTGTGGAGCACCTCCGCCGCCGCTTGGGCAAACTCGCGGTTTTGCACCGGCTGGGGCGCCGTTGCATTGATGACGCCAGACATGTCCTCATGGTCCAGCACATACAGGATCAGCCGGATCAGATCCTGGCGGTGGATCCAGGACATCCACTGCTCCCCACTGCCCAAGGGGCCTCCCACGAAAACGCGGAAGGGCAGCAGCATCAGCGGCAGCGCCCCGCCGTCCCGGTCCAGGACAATGCCGAAGCGAAGCACCGCTCTCCTCCGGGCGGGAATGGAGGCTGCTGCCGCCTCCCAGTCCCGGACCACCCCGGAGAGGAAATCTCCTTCGCCCAGGGAGCTGTCCTCCGTGAAGGTCCCGGAGCGGGAGAAGCCGTAGGCATTGACGCCGGAGGCTTGGATCAGCACCTCCGGGAGAGCATCCGCCGATTCCAGCAGCCGGGACAGCCGGTCGGCCGTCTCCACCCGGGAATCGCGGATTTTCTCCTTGGCTGCGGGGGTCCAGCGCTGGTTGATGGTTTCGCCCGCCAGATTCACCACGGCGTCCACGTTCTTCAACAGCTGGGGCTGAGCCTCCAGCGCCTCCCAGCTGACCAAGGTGAACGCCGCATCCCCCTCCGCCGGCAGCACGGCGGCCCCTCCTCTCCGGCTGATGATCCAGCCGCCATGTCCCGTTTCGGCCAGCGCTGCGGTGAGAGCGCTGCCAACAAAACCTGTGCCGCCCGTGATCAGAATGTTCATGCCGTTTCCTGCCTCCCCTTTTGCCTAAAGTAAATTTCCATATATCTTCTGCATCCGCGTCTGGGTTAGAGCGGGTTTCATACAGCCCTCCGCCACGCCCATCTACAGGGTGCGGGTGTGTTCTGGGACAGCGTCGTGGCGTAACGGAACTGAGCGACTCTTAGACTGGCAAATTTACTGTTTTCGACGGCTAACGGAACTGAGAAGCACTTAGCAGGGAAAAACGGGCTCTTCAGAGTAAAATGAGGCCTGTAAGAGTCGCTGAGTTCCGTTAAAAAGCAAAGTTGCTCCAAAACCGTATGTAAGGGTCTCTGAGTTCCGTTAGCGTTGTGCCATTAGTATAGTGCCATTAGCGTTGTGCCATTAGTATAGTGCCATTAGCGTTGTACCGTTAGCGTTGTACCGTTAGCGTTGTACCGTTAGCGTTGTACCGTTAGCGTTGTACCGTTAGCGTTATGCCATTAGTATAGTGCCGTTAGCATACGTAATGCGGTTATCCCATGCCCATCCTCATGCTGCGGTACTGGCCTGGTGCCATTCCCGTCCGGGTGCGGAACAGGCGGATAAAATAGTTCACATTTTCAATGCCAACCTGAAGGCCGATCTCCGTGACGGAGAAGCCTGTGCTCTCCAGGAGTGACTTGGCTTTTTTGATCTGCAGATCATGGAGATACTGCAGCGGGCTCATGCCCGTATGCTGCTTGAGGCAGCGGGCCAGGTAGTCGAAGTGGAAATGCAGCGCCTGCTCCATATGCTTGGCATCGAAGGGCCGGGCCAGATTCTGCTGCAGGTACAGGATGACCTGATCGCAGAGCAGCCTGGAGCGGGACGTGGACCGGCTTCGCGCCGAAGCCTGCAATTCGGCCAGCAGCCCGGAGAATTGGGCCTGCAGGGGCAACGAACTGGCCGGCGACAAGGTCTGCTCCAGCTCCAGCATCCGCTTAAGATACGGAAGGATATCGGATTTGTGCCATTCCGCAAACTTTGGCAGATACATGAGCTGGGAGCACGGCGCAAGATCGAAGTCGGTCCTTTGAGAAACGGGCACCGACCAGGGGATCTGGCTGCTGTCCACAGTCCGCACAGGCGCCGGGTGGACAAAGTGGATCCAGTAGATTTCGGTGGTATCCTCGCAGGGCCGCTGTCCGCCATGGGTGCGCCCCGGCTCCAGCACCAGCATGGAGCCTTCACCAATATCATATTGCTGACCGTCCTCCCACATGTACAAAGCGCCTTTTACGACAAAAATCATGTCATAAACATGGAAGGACCGCACAAAATGCTGCTGGCCCGGTTTCCAGAAGCCGTAGCCGATTAACATTAACTGGGGTAAGGGCGGAATCGCCAGCTCCAGACATTGCAAGCCAAGGGCCTCCTTTTTCCTGAGGGATCATGCCTCCATTCTAACATAGACGCCGCCTGAACAGGTAGAAACTGTGCTATATAAAGTCGTTTATGTTCCTACCCCGGCGGAATGCAGCCCCGTATAGTAAAGCTGTAGAAGCATCCATCATATCCCCATTCACGAAGGAGACGATTCTTATGCGGTTTCGGCAGGTTCATCTGGATTTTCACACCTCGGAGGCCATTCAGCCCATCGGAAGGCAATTTAACAAACAGCAGTTTCAGGACATGCTGAAGCTGGGTTATGTGGACTCCATCACCATATTCTCCAAGTGTCATCACGGCTGGGCCTATCACCCCTCGGAAGCCAACGACATACACCCCGGTCTTTCCTTCGACTTGTTGGGGGCCATGATCGAGGCTGCACATGAAATTGGCGTAAAAACACCGGTTTATTTGTCGGCGGGCCTGGACGAAAAGCTGGCGCGCCGCCACCCCGAGTGGCTGATTCGTGACGCGGAGGACCGGACCAATTGGGTGAGAAGCTTCATGGAGCCGGGTTACCACCAGTTCTGCATGAACTCCCCTTATCTGGACCTGCTGCTGGCGCAAATCCGCGAAACGCTCACCCGTTATGAGGCTGACGGCCTGTTTCTGGATATTGTCGGTGTGCGGAAATGCTACTGCCACCATTGCCTGGAGAGCATCCGCAATGAAGGCGGGGATCCCCGGGATGAAGCCGCTATGCAAAAGCTCTGGGAGCGGACTTACGCCACCTATACGGCGAGAGTGAAGGAGGTAGTGGAGGCTGTGAAGCCGGGCCTTCCCATCTTCCACAACAGCGGCCATGTCCGGCGGGGACGGCGTGACCTGGCAGCGATGAACACCCATCTGGAGCTGGAATCTTTGCCTACCGGAGGCTGGGGATATGATCACTTCCCGCTGTCGGCCCGTTATGTCCAGCCGCTGGGTATCGACTTTCTGGGGATGACAGGCAAATTCCATACGTCCTGGGGGGAGTTCGGCGGGTACAAACATCCCAACGCCCTGCGTTATGAGGCGGCGCTCAGCATCGCCAACGGCGCCCGATGCTCCATTGGAGACCAGCTCCATCCGGACGGCCGGATGGACGAGGCGACCTACCGGCTCATCGGCGAGGCGTACCGGGAGGTAGCCGATAAGGAGGCCTGGTGCGTGGATGCCACCAACGTGGCCGATGTGGCCCTGCTCTCTCTGGAGGCGGCAGGTGTCCACCCGCTGGCATCCCGCGAGCCCGAATCAGATTCGGATGCCGGAGCGGTGCGTATGCTGCTCGAGGGCAAGTTTCTGTTCGATGTGATTGACCGGGAGCAGGAATTCGCCCCGTACAAGGTAGTGATTCTGCCGGATTATGTGGCGGTGGATGAAACGCTGCGGAGTAAGCTGGAGCAATATGCGGCACAGGGAGGCAAAATTCTGGCTACCGGATGGTCGGGGCTTGCTGCAGACGGCAGCCGGTTTGTTCTGGATTTTGGGTTGCGGTATGAAGGGGTAAATCCCTTCCGGCCGGATTATTTCCGCCCTTCGTTTGAGCCGGGCCGTCTGGGCGAAGCCTCGTATATCTTCTATTCGCAGGGCCAACGCATCGGGCTGGACGGAGGTACGGAGCTTGGCCGCCGGGAGGACCCTTACTTCAACCGGGACGCTGCCGCCTTCTGCTCCCACCAGCACACACCCAGCAGCAATATGTCCTGCGGCCCGGGTATGGTGGAAAGCGGAAGCGGGATTTATGTGGCGTGGAATGTGTTTGAGGACTATGCAGCCAAGGGCAGCCTGATTCTGAAGGAGACGGTCATGTATGCGTTAAACCGCCTGCTCCCCGGTAAAACGCTGACGACTTCACTTCCCGCCCAAGGAGTTGTGACTCTGCAGGACCAAAGAGGGCAGAAGCGCCTGGTCAACCATCTGCTGTATGCGTCCCCCGTACGCCGGGGCAAGGATATTGAGATTATCGAGGACATTCTTCCGTTGTATGCGGTGGAGGTATCTGTTGTTGCCGCCCGCCCGGTAAAAAAGGTCTATCTGGCGCCGCAGCTGACAGAGCTCCCATTCCGGCAGGAGGCTGGGCGGGTTTCCTACACCGTGCCGCGCCTGGAGGGCCACCAGATGGTGGTGCTGGATTACGAATAATCTCCGGAGAACATCTTCTTGGCCAATTGCATAAAGTATGGAGCTGATTAATAATCATTTTTATATAAAAAGTTTTATTGCCGCTCTGGACGGGTATTCAATAGGAGGTCTGCATCCTAGGGTCTGTCTTCAAACCCGCTTGAGGGCATCTTTTACCGCCTTTTCGTCCCGAGCTAGCGTTACTTTCGCTTGACGTACCCCCGGTGAACTAGCGCAAAAGTGCCTTGCCTGGAACGAAAATTCGCCAAAATCTGCTCCCCTCGGAGTTTGAAGACAGCCCCTAGCAGCCTTATCCAATAGAAAAGGAGTGAGCACATGCGTAAGCATATACTTGCCCTGACAGCGGCTGTGATCTCCGGCGCCCTTTTGCTCAGTGCATGCGGCAAGGAAGACAGCGAGCCCGTAACAGCTTCACCCGGGATGTCGGCGGCCGCAGCCAGCCCAACCACCGTCACCGGAGCCGGCACCAGCCCGGGGGTCAGTCCTGCCGCCAGCATGACGGCAACCCCGAGTCCCAGCTCCAGTGCCGGTTCGGCGGAATTGCCGGATAATCTGCCGAAGGATTTCCCGCTGCCAAAGGATGCGAAGATTTCCACCACCCATTCCGGTTCTACAGACGGTAAAAAAACCGCAATCCTGATCTTTACCACCAAGGAAAGCATAGACGCCGTTGCCAAGCTGTATAAGGATTATTTCAACGGTAAGCTGGGCCGTGATGCCGCCCAGACCATAGACGAAAAGAATATCATTATCCAAGGCTTCACCCAGGACAACAAACAAAGCTGGTCGATGATCGGCGGCAAAATGGCGTCCCAGGAGGGGGTTGTTGAGCTGACCGTCACCTGGGCGGAAACCTGAGCCAGCGTGCAGCGTATCCCATCCGGGAGAGCTCCCTTTTATTCGCTCTCATGCAAAAAGACTGTCCCCGCAAAAACATCCGGGGACAGTCTTTTTTGCAGCTACTCCACTCGGAAAAGATAAGGTGTCAGCGGCTCCAGAGTCAACACGGGATTATCCTGCGCCTCTCCGGTAATCAGATTGGTATAGCCCGCCGCCTGCACTCCTCCGGCATATACGGCAGCCAACACCGTTTCATTGCCATAATTGACCACATTGACCAAAGTGCCGCCCTGATAGCTCACACTCCGCCACTCTACGTTGTACGGCAGAGCGCCTGTTGACGGGTCCGCCAGCAGGAGCCGTCCCGGGCTCAGATCCGTCAGAATGGGCTGGAGGTAATCGCGAAGCTGCGCCGCCGTCCCATTCACGGCGGTAATGTAGTCCGCCTGCAGCAGAACCGCGTTGCGTTCAGTAGCAGACTGGTTTTCCCCACGGGGAGTCTTCTCCAGGGAATGGCTGCCGATCACCAGCACCCGCCCACCTTGCTCCTGGAAGGCCTTGATGGCAGCCAGGGTAGCCGTCTCCACCCGGCTTGCAGCAGGTACTACCAGCAGCTTATAGGCGGACAGCCCGCCCCCCGCAGCCTGCTTCTCCGAGATAAACCCCGCCTTTTCCCCGCTGTAGGACAGGGCTTCGTAGGAACGGAGCAGCACATTGTCGTAATCCCCGGAAAAGACGGCTGACGCCGTTGAATACAAAATGGCCACCTTGGACTGTTCATTCTGGAAAGCCGTCACCTCCCGGGCCAGCCGGTTCAGGTCCAGATTGGAGCGCCCGGCTGCGGCCACCGCATCGGGACGGTGGAGAATGCTCCCCTCCCGGCTGGAGGCTTCGTCATACGTGCGCTCCCACACCCAGAGTGTGGAAGCTCCCCGACCGTGAATGGCGCTTTGCCACAGCACAGAGCGGACATGCTTGGCCTGCTCCGGGGTGTACACTCTGTCCCCGTCGGCGATGACATGATGCTCGGAATTGAACACAGGAGCTTTTTTGAAGGAGGTTTGCATATCATAGAAGCTCAGCTCCTCCATGAAGCCCTTTGGCCCCTCGTTGATGTAGTTCCAATTGTCATTGCCGTTGATCTGGCTGAACTCCGAAAAACGCTCCATGTCCACACCCCAGGACAGACTTCCCCAGGGATCGCCCATAATCTTGGCATGGACAGGAAGATCAGGAGCCAGTTCATGGATGATTCCGGCCATCCACTCATGCCAGCGGGCGAAGTAGTCGTTATTGAACAGCACATAATCGTACGCCCGCGGGGAAGCCGACACATTGGCCGGCATAGGCACCTCCGAGAACGCGGTGTAGCTGCTGCCGTACACCCCGTTCAGCCCGGCAATGTCCCCGCCGTACACCTCTGACAGATAGCTGTGCCAGAAGGGCAGGGCATACGGATCCTTATTGGTCTGATAGACGGATTCGTTGGTCAGCGTGATGCTGTGCAGGGAGCCGTATGGCTCCACAAGGGGAATCAGTGCTCTCAGATAATCTTCGATGATGGATTGGGCCATGGGATGGAACACGGAAAATTTGATAAAGCCGTTGCTGCTGATCCCAAGCTCCGGCCACTTGGCCAACGCCCAAGCCGGGAAATAATGAGGCGATACCAGGAGATTCACCGACACCTGGTTAGAGGCGGCATTCTGCAGAACCTGGACAATATCCGACTGGATTTTCTTGGTGGATACCACATATTCCTTCTCTGCCGAAAAACCGCCCAGGTCCTCAAAGCCCGGATTGGCCGCCAGATTCACACTGCTTCCCGCCTTGCCCATCCACAGATCATCCACCCAGATGGTTCCCGTATTCTCGGACACCACCATCAGCTTATAGCTGGTTTCCTGGGGGCCGGTGGTGTATTCGTACATCACCTCCTGCCAGTCATAGGTGCCGCTGGGAAAGGATTTCCGCTGCTTCATGGAGCTGCCGCCGGGAAACCAGGTATTGCGCGCGTTTTCGCCCTTGACCCACACCTTGAACTGATAGGTGGTATTGGGCTCGACTGCAACGGTCTGGGCCACATTGATATACACGTTGGACTGGTACGGCGAGGAATTGGCGATCCGCAGAGAGCGGGAACCGGAATGGCTGACCCCCTCCGCCACCGCAGCGGTTGCATTCACATTGCCTGCGCGGCTCACCGAATATTGATTGATGAAGTCCGTCTTGTCCAGAACCACATCCCGCGGGCCGATTTCCACCTGGATGGCATTCACACCCAGGTCCTGAAACTTGGGAATATCCTCCCTCACCTTATTGAATGCGCCATAACCCGTGAAGAACACCGGCCGCTCCTCCACTGCCCCTGTGCTGCGGACAGCCGTATCCGCCATGAAGGAGCCCCCCTCCACCTCCGGCCTGCCGGTGATATACCGCGGAACCGCCACCGGCGTCCGGCTTCCGTCCAGAAGCCCCTCCAATGCCTGCTTCGCTTCGCCAAACAGCTTTTCCAGCTCCACCGCCACATAATAAGCGCGGCTCAGCCTGCCCTGGGCAATATCCTCCTTCCCGTAAGCAACAAAATCCTTGATTACGGTATAGTTGATCCGCTCGTAATCCGTGGACAGCCCCTGCGCCTCACAGGCCAGCAGCAAGGACTCCAGACCGGGAAGCTTGGCGCCTACGGCATCCAGCATGGCTGCTACCTCCGCCGGGGCTTTCACCGCCGACACAGCCGCAGAGGTTTGAGCGGACTTGCCTGCAGCATCGCTAACCGCAAAGTCCAGGGTGTAATCTCCCGCCTGGTTCGGAGTAAAGGGAAGCCTCACCTCCGCCACGGTCCCTCCCGGCAGCTCCAGGCCGGTGCTGGTGCCAAGGGCGTCCGAGGCCAACTGCAGCGTTGCCGGGTGGGGTTGCCAATTGACGGCGTATACGGAAACATACACCGTGGCGTTCACCGCTGTCTCCGCCGGACCCTCCGCCCAGATGCTCCACCCTTCTCCTGCGGGAATCAGATGTACTCTGCCGTGGGAGGAGGGGCTTTTGGCCTTGCCGATGCCCGCCGTCCACTCGACCCAGCCTCTGCGGCCGGAGCCGTCGTTGTCATTGATCAGCAGGGTAAAAGGAAGCACATCCGCAGCGGGTCTGGAGCTATAGATGGTATTCCACGGCATACGCACCTCATAGGTGATTTCATTGCCCTGCTGGACAGCAGCCGCCGTAATCCCGTCCGCTCCGGCCTGAGCCTTGCCCTCGCTGAAGCGCCAAAGGTGGGCAGCTCCGTCCATATAATTGATCCCATATTCAGGCCCGTAGGCGGCATCCTTGCTGAAGGCAAACTGAATGCTGTCCCCCCGCCACATGGTGCTGCCTGCCACCGGGGCATGCACATTATCCGTCACCTTGGCCGCCCAATAAAAATAGTCATTGTCATAGGCCATATAGAGGCTGGCGGACACATCCTCCGGGCCTGCCCAGCCGCTCATCTGAATCTGGGCGCTGTCGGCGGGAAGCCGCAGCTCCGCATAGGGCTGCCAATCTGCCAGGGAGCCGTCCACGGCAATAGCTCCCGCCGCCTCCAGCGCCAAGGCATGATGATGGCTGCCGAAGGAGGACCGGAAGTCCTCCCATGCCGTATAGACCGGAGGCTCCGGCGGAGAGGATACCTCCGCTGCGGATTGTGGCAGCGCTTGCAATTCTTGCCCCAGCACTGCAGCAGGGAATCCCCCTGCCGCCAGTGCGAATACGAGCAGCCATACTGCCGCCGCAGAGCACCGCCGCTTCCACGGAGCCCGTATGCTGCGGAATCTGCGTTGTCCAAGCCTGTTGGTTGGGTTGTTCATTCATTTGCTCCCTTCGTGATAAGAGCTGCGGGGAAATGTTATCCCCGCAGTCTCTAAGCTGCCGGCTCAGCCCTTTACCGAACCCAGCAGCACCCCTTTGACAAAATATTTTTGCAGAAACGGATATACACACAGAATGGGCAGCACGGTAATCATAATGCCCGCCGCCTTCAGCCCCTCCGGCTGGATGTAACGGGAGGCGTCTCCGCCGCTGAGCAGTGCGTCCAGAGGGGTTTGCAGCATCTGGTACAGCTTCACCGTCACCGGCAGGAGCTTCGATTTGCTGATGAAATAAAGGGCATTGGCGTAGGTATTCCACAGGGCTACCGCGTAGAACAGCGAGATGGCGGCCAGAATAGGCTTGGACAGGGGCAGGGTCAGCCGGATGAATACGGTCAGGTCCGTAGCCCCGTCGATCATGGCGGACTCCTCCAGCTCCTTGGGCAGCCCCTCAAAAAAGGACTTCATCACAAACAGGTTATAGGCGCTTACCAGACCGGGCAGCCAAATGGCCCAGAAGGTGTTCATCAGGTGCAGGCTCTTGATCAGCAGGAACAGCGGAATCAGCCCGGTGCCGAACATCATGCTGAACAGCACGGCAAAGGTGAACACGGCTCTGCCCTTCAGGCGCTGCTTCGACAAGGAAAACGCAGCCAGCGTGGTAGCCGTCATCTGAAGCAGGGTGCCCAGCAGGGTAATCACCACCGTATTACGCATGGCATACAGCAGCTGGCCGTCCTGAAACAGCTTCAGATAGGCCATACTGTTGAATTCCACCGGCCACAATACCACCTCGCCGGACACAATGGCCCGGCTGCTGCTGAAGGACATGGCCAGCACATTCAGGATGGGGAACACGGTGGTAAAGGCGCACAGCGCCAGCACCAGATACAGGGGAAGTCCTCTCAGCCTGCTTTTTACCATAGTCCTCCCTCCCCCAGCTTTTTCACAATTTTATTGACTGCAAGCACCAGGATCAGACTGATGACTCCCTGGAACAGGCCCACCGCCGTCGCCAGGCTGTATTGGGCATTCTGCAGACCAACCCGGTAGACATAAGTACTGATCACATCCGATACGCTGAACACAGCCGCATTCTGCAAATTCAATACCTGCTCGAAGCCGACATCCATCATTTTGCCCATTTGCAGCACCAGCAGAATGGCAATGGTGCCCCGGATGCCCGGCAGCGTAATATGCCAGATTTGCCGCAGCTTGGAGGCTCCGTCGATTTTGGCTGCTTCATACAGCCCGGGGTCAATGGAGGTAATAGCCGCCATATAGATGATGGTCCCCCAGCCTGCGCTCTGCCACACGGTGGAGGCGCTGAACACCGCCGGCCACCAGCGAGTGCTGGTCATGAAGAAGATGGGCTCCTGACCGAAGAATTGCAGCAGCGAATTGACCACCCCTGTGGAGGGAGACAGCAGGGAGGTGATGATTCCTCCCAGTACAACCCAGGAAATGAAAAACGGCAGATACAGCATATTCTGCACAACCCGTTTGAACCAATTGACCCTTACCTCATTAAGCAGAATAGCCAGCACAATGGGAGCGGGGAAGGCCACGATCAGATTGTATAGGTTGAGCAGCAGGGTGTTGCGCAGGATCATCCAGAAATCCGGGCTGTGGAACAGAATCCGGAAGTGCTTGAGCCCCACCCACGGACTGCCCCAGATACCCTCCAGCAGCCGAAAATCCTTGAAGGCAATAACCTCTCCGAACAGAGTCACATATTTGAACAGCAGGAAAAACGACATGGCCGGAAGCAGGAACAGATACAGATAACGGTCTCGCACCAAAACATACAACAGGCCTCTCCGGGACCTCCGCTCCGGCACTCCGTCAAGGGGAACGGCGTTCCCCCGGGAATGCTTTTGTAATGTGCTCATCTCCTACCTCACTTCAGCTTGTCTTTGTTGGCGTCATACCAGGCCTGCACCTTGGCCGTTACACTGTCTCCGCCCAGGCTGTCCCAGGCTTGCCTGATTTCCGCTACGGCCTTGTCCGGGGTTTCATCCGTCATGGCCATCCGCGTGTTGATTTCCTTCCACTTGGCCTCAAACTGGGTGGCAATGGCCGAATATTCCGATACCGGCGGCACATACGGGAAATCCTTGCGGAACGGGGTGGTTTCCGTGTTTTTGATGATGGCGTTCTTCAACTGCGCCATGGCCAAATCCGTCGGGTCCTTGCCCGCCCGGGTGATCAGGTAATCCGGAGTCTGCCGCTCCTGAAGCACCAGCCGGTATTCATTGCCGTAGGCGACCTCCGTTTTCCACTTGTCATAATTGCTGGTGACGGGAATGCCGTTGACCAGTTGGTAATGGGTTCCCTCCGTGCCGTAGGTCAGAGGCTTCCAGCCCGAATCCAGCATCCAGTCGATGAATTCCATCGCTGCCTTGGGATTCTTCATTTTTTTGTTAAAGGAGGTAAGCAGGAAATTGGGCACCTCCATTTCGTAGCCGTTGGTGCCGTATTTGGTGGAGAGCGGCGGAACCACGGCCAGCTTGGCGCCCGGATTGTTTTTCTGCAGATCGCCCAGAGTGTTGTCCATGCTGATGTTGCTGAAATAAATGCCTGCCCTGCCGGTGGTCCACAGCTGCTTCTGGCGGGAAAACTCCTTATCGGTAGCATATTCCTTGTCCACCAGGGACTCCTTATAGACCATTTGGCGGAAGGCCAGCGCATCCTTGTACCGGGGGGTGAAGAAGCTTTGGGTCACCTTGCCGTCCTCCACAAACCACGCCCCGCTGCGGGCCTGGAACCAATCATCGGTAATGGCGGAATAGGCAGTGGACATGGCCATAGGAATGGTATCCTTCACATTGTTGCCGTCCGGGTCCCCGTCACGGAAGGCTCTGGCTACCGAAACCAGCTCATCCACCGAATTGGGCATGGCAAGCCCCAGCTTATCCAGCCAATCCTGCCGGATGTAGATGGCGGTATTGGCCCGGGTGGGACGAAGGCTGGCGATGGCGTACATTTTCCCGTCCTCCAATGTCAGATACGGCTTCAGCTCGGGATGCTCCTGCAGGTATTTCTTGTAGCTGGTGCTGTATTGGTCAATGTACTCATCCAGAGGCTGGATAGCCCCCTCCTTGGCCCAGCGGACCATGAAGTCCCGATTGTAGGTAGCCAGCATATCCGGGGCTTGCTCCGAGGCCAGCAGCACATTGAACTTGTCGGCCTCCTGGTTGCGGGGGATGGGCACCCAGTTGACCTTCACGCCGGATTGTTCATTGATCAGCTTGGTCCAGCGGTTCTCCTCATAGGTGCCTTCGCTGGTAGCCACCTGCCCCCGGTCATAGATGGAAGCCGATACCACCTTGGGCAGGGCATCATACTTGTCACCCCCGGAAGCGGATGCCGACGGCTGGGCAGCATCTGAACCGCTGCTGCTGCAGCCGGACAGCACTGCCGAGCCTCCCGCCAGGATGGTCAGAAGCGCCGGAAGCAGCTTCTTCGTTCTGTTTGTTTTTGCCATGAATAGACCTCCTCTTCTGTATGAAGCAAAACCGGATCCGAATCAGGGGCAGCGTATACCTTATCCCGGTGAAACTGCCCCCGTCCCGATGCAGCCACAGCGTACCAGACGGGGCAGGGTACAAACCAGTGGCAAAATGGCAGATCGGGTGGCAGTTCCCCCACTCCGGGCTGTTTGTGCAGGAAACGGCAGCGGATCATGGAAAATAACACCCGCGTAAATCTGGCGCAGCAGCTATAATGAATGGAGACTGCTGAGGGGGGCAACGGGTTTGCTCAAACGAATATCTCTGAAAATACAGCTGATTTATATCAGTCTTTTTGTTCTTATTATCGGACTTCTAGCGGCCATGAACTATGTCAGCTCCATCCGCCAGCTGGAGAGTCAGGTGGTGGAATCCAACCGCAATGTGCTGTCGCAGATCACCAAACGGCTGGACAGTATGCTCCAGGAGGTTAATCTTACGGTCATTAATTATTTACGCATGCCGGGGGTCCAATCCTTTTTTGAAGCGCCGTCCTCCGGCTCCCCTGCTTATCTTCTGGGCATCTCCGCCCTTCAGGACCAGCTGGGCAGCGTTATGGGAACCAATTTTAATATGCAATCGACAATGCTCTACTCCCGTGCCAAGGACGAGGTGATGACGGCCTCCGATGTATACAGTCTGCAGGAGCGGACGGAGATGGCGTGGATCAGATCCTTTATGGAAAGCAAGTTCCCCAAGTGGACAGGGCTTGGGCCGAAGGCAGGACTGAACGGAGGAGAAGCCGCAAGCGCCAGCCAGATTCTGCTGGTTCATTATTATCCTCTGAATACGGGACCGTCAGACAGCAAAGGACTCGCCATTACCCGGATCAACGAAAAAAGCATCTCCGCCATGTTTGACGACCTTCAGTTCAGCGGCAGCGGCAATGTGTTCCTCATGGATGGCAGCGGCCGCATTCTGTCCCATCAGGACCCCGGCTTCATCTGGCAAAGCATAGAAGGCCAAAGCTACAGCCGGGAGCTGCTGGCCAGGCAAGGGCAGGGTTTCCTGACGGACAAAGGCAGCCGGAGTCTGATTTTCTACGATACGTCGTACACAGGCTGGAAGCTGGTATATATTGTTTCGCAGCGGCAGATCAGCACACTTACCCTGACCATCCGCTACATTCTGGCGGGTTTGGCCTGTGCCATGGTGCTGGTGGCTGTGGCCGCCACTCTGTTTATTAACCGCAGATGGTTTGCGCCTATGGAGCGGTTTGTGGGCAAGCTGGAGGAGCTGGCCGGCAGACGCGGCGGAGGCAGAAGAAGCGGAGATTCGTTTCATGAGCTGGAGTTTGAAATCCGCCAGGTGTTTACCGGATATTACGATGCGGAGAGGCGGCTTCACGAAAGTCTGCCGGCGCGGAAGCTGCAGCTGATGTTCGAGCTTCTTACCGGGGCGCGGACACGCTACCAGGCGGCCGAGCCGCTGCTGGAGCAGGCGGGCATCCGGCTGTATCCCGCCCATTACACGGTGCTGGCGATGGAGTTTGACCAGTCGGGAGGCTGGACCAAACCTGGAGATATGAATCTGTTTTTGTATGCGCTATGCAATGTGGCGGAGGAGCTTGCCTCCTCATCGGAGGGAATGAAGGGGGCCGCCGTCCAGATGAACGGTTATCAGGCGGTGATGGTGCTGAGCTTTGCCGATTCATCGGAGGCCCGCAATCTGCAGGCTGCCAGAGGTTTTGCAGAGGCTCTGCTGGGTTATATTGAAGCCTGCTTCAAGCGGACCATCTGTGTGGGAATCGGCGGCTGTTATACCGGCTTCGACAGCATCAAAACCTCCTACCAGGAAGCGCTGCAGATGATTTCCTGCAAGATTCTGACCGGGCAGAATACCGTCATTACCCCGGATGAGGTAGGCAATTGGGACAATGGCCGACTGCTGGAGGTGTTCGAAACCGCCGATGCCCTGGTGGAAGCGGTGCGGCAGGCACAGGCGGAGCGGACGGAGCTGCTGCTGGAGGCGCTTTTTGCCCGGTCATCCCAATGCGGGCTCTCCAAGGAAATGGTGGTACAGCTATGCCTGCAAACCGTGCTTCGTTTCCTGCAGCTGGCGGAGGAGGCGGGGCTGGGGGATCTGTTCCGAACGGAGCACCTGTCGCTTCCCGGCAAGCTGGAGCATAGCAGATCATTGGCGGACATGCAGGAGGCGGTGGGCGGTATGGCGGCGCAGCTGGTTGCGGCGCTTCAGGAGAAACGGAGCAGCAGGAGAAAAAGCGCGGAGCTGATCGAATCGGTAATGGCTTATGTAAACGGACATTATGACCAAAGTGACCTGTCTGTCAATTTCCTTGCAGACCGGTACGGATTGACACCCAATTATATAAGCAGGCTGTTTAAGGAGTATGCCCGATGCAATTTTGTGGATTACCTGGCAGGGGTACGGGCCAAGGAGGCAGCCCGCCTGCTGCTGGCTTCGCCGCTCAAGCTGGACGAGGTGGCGTTCCAGGTCGGTTACACCAACTTTTCCAGCTTTCTGCGGAACTTCAAGAAGCATTACGGGATGACTCCCACGGAATACAGGCAGCTGCACCGCAGCGGAGATTCTATCGGCTAACCGGAGGAAGGCGTCGGCAATCCATGAACGGCGCCGGTGCCCCTCCTCCCGCAGCTAATCCTTGTACGGATCGAATTCTTCCGCCCCGGCCATACATACCCCAATCGGCTTCAGCGTATGCAGCACATCGATGGTTTCCGCATGGGCATCCAGCACCTGGCGCAGGCTTCTGTATACGAAGGGGCTTTCGTCCGTGCCCGCTCCCCGCAGCTCTACACCGAAGGCCGTGACCGCCGCCATCATCTGCTCCTTGGAAATTTGGCCGCCGGTTCTGGCGCGGGTTTTCCAGTTCATTTTCCCGGCGGCTTGGGTCCGGCTCATAATCCGTCCGGCGCCGTGCACCGTGCTGTAGAAGGCCTCCTTGTTTTCGGCGCTGTCCTTGCCCTGTACGATCACCGAGATATCCCCCATGCTGCCGCCTATAAACCCCGTTTGCCCGGGTGCGGAGGGGGTGGCTCCCTTGCGCACCACAATCACTTCCCTGCCGTTATGCTGCTCCCGCCAGGCATAGTTATGGTGGTTATGCACCTCAAAATCCGCGTCCGTTCCCAATATCCGCAGCACCTGGTCCATCACATAATCCCGTCCGGCATATGCATACCGTCCGGCCAGCCTCATAGCCCGCTCGTACATATCCCCCAGCTCGCTGTCCAGGTCCAGCAGAACCGGCGGCTGCTCCATTTGTTCGCCGGGCGCACGGTCCAGAAAACCTCTGCCCGCCGCCAGATTGAGGAAGCCGCTGGCTGTCCGGTGCCCGAACCCTCTGCTGCCGAAGTGGTTGGCAATCCACAGGCGTCCGGTACCCTCCTCCTCGAACAGGTCCACAAAGTGGTTGCCGCTGCCCACTGTCCCCAATTGATCCCGGGCCAACGTCTTGAGCTTGTCATGGACCGGCTTGCCGAGGGTTTGGTACACCGCCCAGTCCGGGTCATCAAACAGGGCATGGTCTACCCTCTCCTGGTTGTTGCGTCCGATGCCGAAGGAAATGCTCCGGGCGATGGTATCCATCAGCTTCGGCAGCTGGGGCTTGATATCGGCGGCATAGAGCCGGGTGCGCACCGCCTTGTTGCCGCAGCCAATATCGTAGCCGACGCCGGAGGGGGAAATCTGCCCGTCATACACCACCACACCGCCGATGGGCTGGCTGTAGCCTTGGTGATGGTCCGCCATCAGCAGGGTTTGCACCACATTCCCCGTATGTGCGCAAGTGCGCGCTTGTGCCAAAGCCCCCTCATCGGGGCTGCCCCACACGCGAATGCCGTCTATTTGTTGATAAGCCATTATGCTCACTCCTTTGGATTCGTCCTTCTGTTAGCCACATTCTTCGCGGCATTGTTGTTCTAACGGAACTCAGCGTCCCTTAGAGGCTCAAAATGTGAGTTTCCCGCGGGTAACGGAACTGAGCGACTCTTAGAGAGGGATGCGTGCCTGCAGATGGCTAAAAAACACATTTAAGGTACTCTGAGTTCCGTTACAGTAGAAAATTAGGTGAAATGTCGCTCTAAGAGCGTGTGAGTTCCGTTACAGCTCCATGCGCGGCTGCCGGTTGGGTGAGTACGTGTAAAGCGCCCTTTAAGAGCGCATGAGTTCCGTTACAGCTCTCCATGAGCGCGGCTGCCAGTTGGGTGATTACGTGTAAAGCGCCCTGTAAGAGCGCATGAGTTCCGTTACAGCTCCATGAGCGCAGCTGCCGGCAGAAGGGCAACGAATCGGCTGCACTCAGCTCCATACCTCTGCCAGCGCCCTGCGGAACAGTTCATCCAGCTCCCGGTCCTGCTTTGCTCCGGCCTCCGCCATTCCCGGCGCCGCCTGCTCATAGTGGGCGATGCCCGCCTCAAGATAATCGCTGACAGGTGCGATTCTCGCTCCCATATCCAGCTCCTCACCTGCCATTTTACGCTCCAGTAGCCGGTCCACCGCCTCCCGCAGGACGCTTCCCTCCGGCAGCAAATCCTCCACCAGCCGGTGGAATTCCACTGGCGGCACGGTGTTGTACTTCTCGATCCACCGGCAGGCCAGGATGGGGCGGAGGACGTAGAAGTACTTTTTGACCCGAACCTGCTCGCCCTGCAGATATTCCCGGTAGTTGCCCCTGGCCATGTGCAGATAATGGTACATACATGATCGGGGGGAAAAGGTGGCGGGGAATATTCGCCGGATTTCCTCTGCCGTGGTGAAGCTCTCCTTGTATACGATAGGCGAACGGAGCCATTCCAGCAAGGGCGGGTTGGACCTGCGGAACAGGTTCAGCGCTTTCCGCAGATCCCAGCCGTTGATGTCCAGCATACCGCTGATGGGACGTTCGATGACATCCCGTTTATCATAGATGGACAAATACCAGTCCACCGTCCGCACATAGATGAATCGGACATCATAGTCGCTGTCCCGGGAAGGAAACCCCCAGGCCCTGCTGCCGGACTCACAAGCATACAGAATCCGCACCTGCTCCTCCGCTTCAATCCGGGCCAATTCCGCTGTAATTTTTGCCTTCATTTTCTCTGTCATGTATGCTCCTCCTCCCCGTGCACCGTTGCCGCTGCAGCCTTTCTTGTATCCATTGTGCCTTATCCCGGACCGGCGGAACATGGCGGAAGTATTACGACCGGCAATTAATTGCCATTTGCGCCCAGCCCAACCCCTGCTACAATTAAACCAAGACGAAACGGAGGAAACTCATGGCTAAGGAGAGCTTCGATAAGGAAATCCAATTTTTGCGCTTGCTGGCACTGACCAGCGGCGCCTTCAATAGACAGCAGTTTGCCGAACGGCTGGGCATTTCGGTGCACACCTTCGATAAAACCCTGCGCCGCCTGAAGGATGTGGTCGGCTCCCTGCAGCAGCAGCTGCCTAAGGAGCAAGGCAAGGAGCTGTCCGACACCATCCGCTACAGCTATTACGATTCCGCCGACCCGCTGCTGCTATTTCTCTTCCGAGCCAAGTCCGTGAAGGAATCCGAAACCGAACGCCTCTCCCTGCTGTTAGGGGCGATGCAGGGTGAGGCCTTAACGGCTATGGAGCTGTTAGATACCTGCTGCGGCGCTATGCCCGCCAACCTTCCCATGCCAGACGAAAAAACCATCCGCTCTGACCTCAAGTACCTGGAGGAGGTAGGTGTCATCCGCAGGGAGCCGGGTCCCCGCCCTTACCGGTACCGGATTCAGGATCAACTGGTGCGGAGTCTCTCGGACGATGAGCTGGTGGATCTCTACGATTTTGTGGATGTGATGGCCAACACTCAGGTTCCGTCCGTACAGGGTTATCTCCTGCGGGACGGACTTAAGAAGCAGCTTCTGCGCACGGGAGGCGGCGGGCTGGCGGTGGAGCCTTTTTTATACAAATACCATTATCATTCACGAATTCTTGACGAGGCTCATCTGTTTACCCTTCTGCATGCCATCCGCCGCTGCCGCAAGGTGGAGTTCCTTTATTTTTCACCCAAGTCGGAAAAAAGCTATGCCTCCAAAAACACCAATCCCCTGTTCGAGCGGGAAACGGAAGGCAAATCTATCCATACCCTGCCCCTGCGTATCGTCTATGACCATCAATACGGCAGGTGGTATCTGTTGGCCCACGGCAGAGAGGGCTTGCGGAAGTACCGGATGGAAGGGCTGACCCAAATTGTCGAGCATGAAGATGTGGATCAGGAATGGTATGGGCAAAAGCAAGCAGAGCTGGATGCCAAGCTGCGGTACAGCTGGCTCATCGATACGGGACCGGCGGTACGGGTGCGGGCCCGGTTCTTCAACCCGGAGGGCTCCGAGCCCAACTTCGTAATGGAACGGGTGCTGCTGCAGGGGCAATGGGGAGAGATTGTGCAGGAGGAGGAGCATAGCTTCATCTATGAAATCACAGTGAACGGCTTTACGGAGATCAAGCCGTGGCTGCGCAGCTTCGGCTCCAGCTGTGAGGTACTGGAGCCCCGCCAGCTTCGCCAGGAGATGATCACCGAATGGAAGGAGATCCGGGCCTATTATGAATCTGTTTGAAAAAATCTTCAACTACCAGATCCTCTCCCGGCTGGAGGATTCCGGCGTTTTTATGGTCACCGCCCATGAACGGGCCTGGCTGAAGACCATGCTGGCCCATCCCGCCGCCACAGAGGCGTTTACCCCGGAAACCCTGGAGAAGCTGCAGACCCTGCTGGAGCCGGATGATACCCTGGATACGGACCGTTATCTGCTGCAGAAGGGCGCCAGCGTGGAAAAGCAGGTGTACCACCCTCTTCTGCGGACGGTCCGGCGGTTGATCCAGACCAAAAGCGGCTTCCGCCTGTCCTGCAGGGTGAAGGACGGCCGGATCCATACCGGGCAGCCGGGTTATCCCTACAAGCTGGAGTACTCCATGGTCAAGCGGGAATGGTATCTGCTTTGGTTTCACCTGCAGAATCACGCCTTTATGAGCACCCGGCTGGACAATATCCTCTCTCTGGAGGCGGAGCCGGTACACCCCCAAACCGCGGATGCCCTGTGCCGGAGGATCGGCAGGCTGCTGGATACCCGCAGAAGTGAAGTTTTAATCGAAATTGTTCCGATTTACAATGAGGAGCTGTCGCGGATTCTGTATGCCTTTTCCAGCTTCGAAAAGGATGTGGTCTATGACGGCGACTCGGATACCTACCGAGTGAAGGTGACGGTAATGGGGGATCAGGCGGAGTATCTTTTGTCCAAAATCCGCTTCCTGGGCAAACGGGTCCGGGTGGTGGATGGGAGCTATCTCAAGCGGCGTATGCTGGAGGCCTCCACCAAAGCGCTGGACCGTTACGGGGCCGGGTCTCCGGACGCCGAAGAGGGGGAGGCGCTCTCTTCATAGCGCATATAACACAAAGCGGCTTGCCAGACGGCAGGCCGCTTTGTTTCAGCTGAACAGCTGCATTTTCAGAATGGGAAACGGATTTCCCTGCTCATCCAAGGGCAGGCGTTCCACCACCTCAAAGCCCATATGCTCATAAAATCCCCTGGCATTGGGATTCTGCTCATTCACATCCACATACCGCACACCGTATGTACGGAGTGCCTCCTCTACCAGCCGTCTGCCGGTGCCTTGGCCTGCATAGTCCGGCGAGAGGAACAGCATCTCGATTTTGCCATCGGCAATTCCCATAAATCCTGCGGGGATGCCGTTTATTTCAGCTCCCACCAGTACAGGGATCTCTCCAAGCGCATCTTTAACCAGTGGCGCCAGTCCGTCGATGTCCTCTCCGCTCAAAAAAGTATGCGTCGCCTCCACCGAACACCGCCACACCTCCCCCAAAGCTTCGATAAGCTCCGGCGGTCTTTCTTTATATAGGATCAAGTCCATATTCTTCCTCCTGTTCCGGCGCACCATACCGGGCAAACATGTCCTCCGTATACGGGGTGATATTCGAATCGTAATCGGGATATGTACACCCTAACCGCTCCGCAACCTCCACCGCCGTCTCCCGGAACAGCCGGTGGCAGACGAACAGCGCCCCCCAAACCTGGCGGCAGCCATCCATCCGGTAGGTGGATATCAGGTCTTCCCAAGCAGCTTTTGGCAAATAGCGGCTGATGAATGTATTATTTTTGCCCAGGCTCAGGGAAAATCCAGTTTCGAAGCCCACCTTCCAGGCCAGCATCCGTATAAGCTCCGGCCGCAGAATCTGGTTCAGATGGTCGATGGCGAACAGAAGCCTGCGGCGGCACAGGCCTTTTACCACATAGGTGGTGACGTTCCAGAATTCATTGCAGCAGTCATCGAATTGCCGGCAGGTGGGTTGTTGGACATGGTACTGGATGTCGGAGGGGACAAGCTCCCGCCCAATCCGGTTATCCTTATCCAGCAGAACCTGCACCAACTGGTCTCCGTCGAGATAATTTTCCAGCTCGTCCAGCGGAAGCAGGGTCAGGTCTATTTTGGTATAGTCGTCAAACAGCATCAGATAGGAGAACCCCTTCTCCTCAGCGGGGAACAGCTCCATGTCCTCCGGCTTCTGCAGCAAAATCCGGCTGCCGAACTGGTTCAGCCATCCGTCATGAGAGGTGAACGATTCCATATCCGTTACGAAAAATGTAATATCATAATCCTGAAAATCATCCTTGGGAATATGGACATTGGTGCGGGAGCCCTCCAAGGTGGCGATTCGGATCCGTTCATCTGCAGTAGCCGAGGATAGGATCAGCTCCATCATTTCCTGTTCAGTGCGCATCTGTTGCTCCTCTTTGGTCAGGTTATAATTTGACGGCGGAAATAATCAGCATCATCGGCCTGCGGAGCTCTTGCTCCATCCCCTCCACCGTGCGGAGCAGCTCCTCGGGCGGTGTCGGCTCCACGATCCCGGTAATGGTAAAAACCTCTTGCAGTAAACAGCCCAAGTAGGTGGTGAGGGTCCGATGATATTTGGTCACCTGCTCCCCCAGAAACACTGTATCGCGTCTGCCCTCCTCAAAATAACGGTCCACCGGGAAATGCATGATGCTTCCGTCCCCGCCATAATGCCAATCCTGGCTGCCGGAAGCGGTAAATACCGGATGCTCCACGGTAAAGACAACATACCCGCCGGGTATCAGCCAACGGCTCAGCTTTTCCGCCACCGCCCCAAAATCCTCCACATAATGAAACGCCAATGAGCTGAGGATAACGTCGAAGGACTGCCCGGGGAAGTCCGCCTCCTCGATGGAGGTGCGGTAGTAGACGATACGCGGGTCCGTTAGCTCCTTGGCCCGGCGGAGCATGCTTTCGGAGATATCGATACCCGTCACCGACTCGGCCCCCTGCTCAATGGCATACTGGCAGTGCCAGCCGAAGCCGCAGCCCAGGTCCAGCACCCGTTTGCCGGTCAGGTCCGGCAGTATCCGGCGGAGGGCAGGCCACTCCCCCGCCCCGGCCAGCCCATAGACGGAACGGTTCATTTGGCTGTATTTTTCAAAAAAAGACGGGTCATCATACTTGTTCTGCTTCACCTTTACCTCCACTCCCTATTGAAAAAAATGCAGTGGCTGTTGCTGTCGTCCCCTGTGCCACCTCTTCGGCCGGCTTGCCCAGGCACTGGGCTACCGTGTGCAGAATATGGGGCAGGAGGGCGGGTTCGTTCCGTCCCTCCGCAGGCTTTTCCTTCAGATCCCGGGGGGTTAGAAACGGAGCGTCCGTTTCCAGCATCAGACGGTCCAGCGGAATCAGCCGTACCAGCTCCCGCAGATCCTTGCCTCTGCGCTCATCGCAAATCCAACCTGTGATGCCGATAAACCAGCCTGCGTCCAAGTAGGCAGTGAGCTCCTGCCGGTTGCCGGTGAAGCAGTGGACCACGGCTTTTTGCACCTGCTGCTCCTTCAAGATAGCGGTAAAATCTGCAGAGGCTTCACGCTCGTGGAGAAACAGGGGCATGTTCAGCTCCTTCGCCACCCGGACCTGCTCGGCAAACCAGCGGCGCTGGACATCCCGCGGCGAAAAATCCCGGTTGTAATCCAGGCCGCACTCCCCGATGGCCACCACCTGGGGCAGGGCCGCCAGCTCCTTCAGCCGGTTGAGTGTGGCTTCGCTGCAGTGTTTGGCATCATGGGGATGCACCCCTGCCGTGGCATACAGCTTGCCGGGATATTGCCGGGCATAACGGGCCGCCTCCACGCTGCTCCGCAGGCTGGTTCCGGTGATGATCAGGGGAGTCACCCCATTGGCCAAGGCCCGCTCCACCACCTGCTCCCGGTCCTGCTGGAACGAACGGTGCATCAGATTGATGCCGATATCCACGATGGGGGTTTTTAAAGTAGAGTCATTCATTTTGCAAATTCTCCTTCCTCATGCTCTGCGACAGAGCAGCTGTTTGCCGGAACCCGGTCCGCCAGCCAGACCTCATTGCCTGCGTAGTAGAAGGTGGCGCCGGACTCCTGTGCCTGTGCTGTTTCTACCTTCAGGATGACGAGCTCCCCCCTGCGGCTGCCCGCCATTGTGGCAAAATGGGTGCCCTCCGACAGATGGACATACTGCCGGCCCATAGGGAGCAGCCCCTCCTTCAGTATGGACGGGAGCGCCTTTTTGTTGGTGCCGTGATAAAGAATGCCAGGGGGAATTCCCGGTGTATATGAGATATGGTCATGGCTGTGGCCGTATCGGGCCCGAATCCGGTCCCCGTTCCATTCAAAGCGCTGCTTGTCCGAATTGCGCACCACCTGCCGGATATCCTCCAGTGTTACCCAAGACCAGCGGGGCTGGGCGGTAATGGCTGCCAAAAAGGAAGCCGCCGGACATGATCCGTCCTCCGGGTCCAGGATTAGACCGAACTCTCCGGGGGTGTGCCGGAGGGCCTTGGTCATAAGTTTGCTTAAGCTTTTTTCTTGTGTTTGGTTTAGCATGTGTTCACTTCCCATTTTTATATGTTGGTGCGGATGGTGCATCACGCGTTTTCCGCCGCTTTTGGTACGTCACATATTTTACTCCGCCGCTGGTGCTTCTGGCTCTATTATACCTGGCTGCAGCCGCCCGCTCCCGGGAATCTTTGGGTAGAGCCAAAGATTCCACAGCTTAGGGGCGCTGCAAACACACCGTAGGCCGCTGCGGCGGGCTTCAAGAGCAAGTCGGATTTTCTAACGGCGGTGAACGCCGCTATCTGGCCGGATTCGGCCCTCTCCGGATTCTAACGGCGGCAGGAGCCCGCTATTTGGTACAAAATGGGCTGATTCGCCACTAACAGGGGCAAATAGCGGCTGTGGCCACCGTTAGAATTTTGAAGCCGCCTTTTTCCGCTTAATAGCGGCTGTGGCCGCCGTTAGATTTCTGCGCGGGAGAAGGCACAGGCCTCCAAAAGCAGAAAGGCGTGCCCCCCTGGGGGAGGTCCTAACGCCAAAAGCAAAAAGGCATGCGCCCCTCCGGGATGCACGCCTCTATTTTCAACCGCAATCTGCACCACTTTGAGAGGTTGACTGTTCCTCGCGAACATGCCTATCTGCTGCCGAAGAGCCGGCATCTTCCCTTTAATATCGCCGGAAGCGAGCGCCAGCTTAGGCCGTGATTTTGTGAATAATGCAGCTTAGTAAAATTGCAAATCCAGGAACCACTCCGGCTCCCCAGCCTTGGCCATATTCCGGGCAATGTAAATAGTGCCGCTGTCCACCCAGTTGAGACGGACCTTCTCCTCTGAGTTGATCTGCAGGCAGAAAGCCGGCTCCGCGCTGTCCGGGCAATTCCAGCTTTGAGGATGCTGGATATTGCTGGCCCAGCCGCCGATTTTGGTTCGTTTCAGATTATACAGCTCCTGGTCCTCCAATAGCTCCTCCAGCTTTTCCTCCGAAACACCGGGTACGGGAGCCTGCTCCGGATCATCATAAACCGGATAATCCTCCTTTTGGAGCTCCCATCGGCATTCGAACCCTTTTCGCGGGGTGCCGCCCTGCGGCAGCTGTAAGGGAACAAGCCCCTCCAGGGAGCTGTAAGCCCGGATGCACCAGGCCTCATCATTGCGTTCATCCGCCAAATACTGATCCACATTGATAAAAAAGGTGAGAATAGCAATATCCTTCAGCATGTCTGGAACATAGGGCGCTTCCGTCAGATTCAATTGGCAGATGTAAGTCAAAGGTTGCCCGTTATTAGCAGGCCAGGCCTCTTCCGGCCTGCCCACCGGGGCCAGGAAGAAGTTGCTGGCTAACGGGTCATTGGCAGGCCGGAAGCCTCCCACTGTCAAAACGGAGCATGGTCTGGCATTACGCTTTTTGTATTCCTTCAACGGATTCATGTGATCCTCCTCCAATAAAATAGCTTAGTGGCCTTCATCCGTCATCGTCCCGATCAAATCACATTCCAGCTCATCCTTGAAGTGGACGCCGGGCATCACCAGTTGGATGGCCATGGTATCTTCTTTGAAGTGGCAGATGAACATGACCATCTGGAGCCTGTCCAAAAGATGCATATGGAGGATGCAGGTGTGTCCATCCACCCAGGTGGCAGCGGTGCAGCAGGCTTCGGTGCCGCTGAACAGGCTGTCCGTAGCGGTCACCCAGTGGTGGAGGCCAAAGGGCAGCACAGCAGCATCCTCACCGCCTGCGCATTCTTCACGGGTCAGCCGTAAGGTGGAGGCTTCCCCGGCGAATTGGAACCGGCAGCCCGTGAAACCGTGGCGGTTGGGCTCCAGCCGGTAGGAACGGCCGTTTACGGCAGCAGCCATGACGGAATCCGGCTGCCCGGGAGGAAGCGAAAGCTGCAGGCCGGCCAACCGCTCCGCCAATCCGCTTCTGTCAGATCCGACAGCTACCCCAGACGCAACAGCAGTGCCGCTCTCCGCCGGAACGCCGCAAGCCGTTCCTGTTGCGGCGGGCCCTGCGCCTGCCCCCTCATCCGCCATCGCCGGATACAAGGCCTCCCACATACAATCCAGAATGACCTGGTGGCCATCCTTGACAAATTGGGTGTTGGCGGTAGAAATAAACACCGCATTCTTATCCGGCATGACCACCACGAATTGCCCGCCCAGCCCGAATGCACCGTACGCCCCATTGCGCAAGCGCCAGAATTGGTAGCCATACCCCGGTTTGCCATCCAACATCCCCTTGTGGCCGGAATTATCTGTATGGCGGGCCGTGCTGCGGGCCACCCAACCCTCGGGCAGCACCCGGCGGTCATTCCAAATCCCGTCCTGCAGGTACAGCTGGCCAAAATGCGCCAGCCCCTCCGTAGTGCACCGGATCCCGCTGCCGCCTCTGTTAATGCCCATGGGGCAGAACTCCCACGTCAGCGGCCCCATGCCGATAGCATCAAACAACCGGGGCTGGAGATAATCATGAACGGTCATTCCCGTGGTTTCCTGCAGAATGGCACAGAGCAGGTTAGTGCCCGAAGTATCGTAAGCGAACAGGAAGCCCGGCGGCCGTTCCGGTCTGGAGGTCAGGTAGGTATGCACCCAGTTGGGTGTCTCCGAGGACGGCGCCTTGTGGTAAACTGTGGTCATCTTCAAGAGATGCTCCACTGTCAGCTTGGCCGTATACGGATGAACCTCTCCCGTAATGTGGTGTGCCAGCAGCTCCACTGCCTTATCCTGAAGATTGAATCTCCCCTCTCCGATGGCAATGCCAACGGCGGCAGAGGTTACACTTTTGCTGATGGAGAATATGGGGTGGAGCCTGTCCTTATCGAACGGGGCAAAAAAACCCTCCGCCGCCACCTTCCCATGCCGCAGCAGCATGAAGCTGTGCAGGGCGACCTGTCTTTCCCGGATCAACCCGATAAATCGTTCAATTCCCTTGGAGGCGATACCGACTTCTTCCGGCTTTACGCGTCCAAGCAATGAGGCTGTTTCCAAGCCGTTCCCCTCCTTCTTTTTTCAACCATACCTTACCACTAACCCCACGATGCATCAACCTGCTTCCCTACACCTTTTTTGTTAACCCTGTCACAGAAGTCCTAGCCGGATTGTCTTACCCTATATGAAACCCATGAAGGAGGTGAGACGGTTGCAGAAGGAGCATCCGGCGGGATCCGAGGAAACGGTGCGGGATTTGATCGTCCGTTTCCACACGCCCGTCTTCCGGTATTGCTACCACATGCTAAGGCACAAGCAGGAGGCAGAGGACGCGGTTCAAGATATATTCCTGAAGGTGGTTCAGCATTCAGCGCATTGGGAGGAGATCCACTCCCCGTCCGCCTGGATCTACCGTGTTGCCCATCATCATTGTCTGAACCTGGCTGCCAAAAAACGGCTCCAGCGCCTGCTGCCCGTCCGCCTGATAGGCGTACAGCCGACTGTGGCGGAGGACAGCCACAGCCGGGCGGAGGAAGCGATGGCCATCGATGCGATGCTGGCGCGTCTAAGCCCTGCGGAACGCTCCATCATGATCCTGCGGATTCTCGAGGATAGAAGCCATGAGGAAATTGCTCTCATCACCCGCGCAAGTCCTGCCGCAGTCCGCAAGAAATTCGAACGGGCCAAAAACAAGCTGCGGCAATCATGCTGCAAAAAGGAGGAGGAGGTCCATGACCCGGAAGGTGTTTCTTTCATTTGAGGAATTCACACAAGCCTGGAGGCAGGAAAACATCCCTGAACCCAAAGGATTGGATCTGCTTCGTGACTCTGGTCCCCGCCTGTCCCACCGCTGGAAGCGGCTAGCGGTGCCACTTCTGTCCTTATGTCTGCTTTTGGCTGCAGGTACGGCCTTGTCCGCCGCCATCTGGGATTCGCCGAAGCTGCGGAACAAACAAGGGGATGTGGTATTCAGCTACGGGCAAACCAACCCGGAGCAGATGGAGAAGGATGCGCAAAGCAGACAATTGTTCGAGAAATACCGCGGTATCCGGCAGGATGCGGAAGTAAACGCCGCTCCCGGCGAAATGAACTATCTCTTGATTACCGAGCTGTATGAGCTGGACCATTATTTTTATACGGCGCAGAAGAAAAGCGTGTTTACCTCCCCTCAAGCTCTGCAGGCGGCCACCGCCACAGCCTTTCAGCTGCCTGCTTATGTGCCGGAGAAGCTGGCCTTTCTTCAGGGGATCATCCAGTATGAGGGGGAGCCTGTGGATTCGGAAGCTCTATATCAGGAGGCGAAGAGAGCGGGATTGGACTACATCGTCCGGCCTGCGAAGCTTAAACCGGAGGCGCTTAATATCTATCTGGAATACGGCGGTTCCGCCGCCCCTGATGCACCGGCGGTTCCCGTGCTGAGAATCGGTATCCGGCCTGAAAAAGATCTGTCCCTGGCGAATATGACCGCAAGCGATGCCAACCACAAAGCGTACGAGATTGTAACTATCAAAGGCCAAGAGGCGCTTTACATCAAGGATGAACAGCTGCTCTACTTGCCGGTGCAAACCGCGGAGGGCGGATTGATCTACGAAATCCGGAGTGTGTTTACGCAAGGCCGGGAACAGCCGGGGGGGAAATCGGGAAACCAGCCCCAGCCCGTTTCCAGGGAGGAGCTAGTGAAGGTAGCGGCAAGCTTGTTGGGGAATTAAGGAGCAGTGGGACAGCCTATACGGCATCACCGGGCTTACCCCCGCCGTCCGATACGGCTGCTGATTTCCCCGCCTAACACAGAGGTATTGAACAATTGTTCAATATGGTACACACCGGAGGGCTGTTCCCCCCGGTAAAGCTCCGCCGCCACTGCCGCAGCCACCCGTGCCGTCATATCCGATTCTATGCTGCCGTGGTAGAAACGCTCCGCCTTCTGCGGAATTCCTAATTTGCTGCCGGAGGCCTCCACCTTCAGGGCATAAGCCTCCGTGCCGAGCCGCATCCGGGCAAAAAGTCCGGCGGCCAGCCGGGCCATGGATTTGAAACGCAGCAGCTTGAGCACTCCGGCTTTCTTCATGACGAACAGGAGCCCTGTAACAAAAGCAGAATCGAAGCATAGCCGGGTCACCACCGGGGAAACACCCAATGTCCCGGGTAACGTATGCTGGTCGGAAAAGTTAAAGCGGTAGGCGGTTTTTCGGCCGATTCCTTCACCGAAGTCAAAGGTCTTACCTGATGTGAAGCTGGACACCTGCCGCCTCTGCGTTCCGGCCCCCGTCCAAAAATCCTGAGCCATGTTCTCCACGGTCCATTCGATGGCCGCTCTCCCGTGGGCTTCGCCCATTCCCAGCATTAGGGCAATGTCCACGCTGTCCACCTGATCCAATCCGGCTACAGCATCCGCAGCCAGCAAATTGCTCATTCCCGGGACCAGCCCCACACTCAGTACAGCCGTTGCTCCTGCGGCTGCTGCCTCCTCATGCAGCTCCTCCATAGCAGCCATAAACCCTGCCTCCGCCGTCACATCCATATAATGGATGCCATGCGCGAGACATTGCCGGGCAAAAGCCGTATTCTCCTGGTCCAGGCACATGACCACTGTTCTTACGCGGCTCATCGCCTGGGTGAAAGAGCCGGGAAACATCCAGCAGCATGGGCTTGACCGCGCCGTCAGTGGCGCTGCAGAACTGCTCCGCTTTTATCAGATTGCGCCCCGCCGCGTAAACCTTCCCCGGAAAACGCTCCGCCAGCAATCTGCTTACGCTCTGCCCAACCTGCCCGTAGCCGCCCACAACCACAATGTGCTCTCTCATGATGTTTCCTCCTGCTACGCATGATTCCGGATCAACCGTCCGGCGTGCTTCAGGAATCCGCTGACGGCCTCCAACTGCTCCCCGTTCAAGGTATCAATATAGTCAAACAGCTCCCGGTCGAAGCGCTGATGATATTCCTCATGGAACCGGTATGCCGTCCAGCCTTTTTCCGTCAAGTGGAGGCGGAAGCGCTTCTTGTCCTCCTCATCCTGCTCCTTCATCACCAGGCCCCGCTCCTCCAGCTTCATCAGGGTCTTATGAATGACAGCCCGGGTAATGCCGAACCTCCGGGCAATCTCGGAGCTGTAGACGCCTGGATCGTCACCGATGGTCTTCACAATATGAATCTCTCCGCGGTAAAACACCATATTCTCACTGCCGAAATCCAGCACATTGGTCCTGCTGTTGGCGATTTGCTCCGTCAGCGCAATAAACGAATGGATGACATCATCCTTCATTTTTTTCATGGTTCATCCCTCCTGGCTGTATATAAATTTCCGCTGAACGGTCCGGTGGGCAGCTGCCGGACAAGCTCCAGCCCTGCGCTGCGGCACGCCTGCTCCAGTTCCCCTGCACCCGGCCCGGCCGATAGCCCTGCCAGTCTTCCCGACAGCCAAGCCAGAACCGCGGCGGAATCGATGCTTTCCCTTTGGCTAAATTGCCCGATGACTAGAAGGAACCCGCCGGGAGCAAGGACAGCCCTCATGCGGCCACGGCCAGCAGCAGCTGCGCCTCCCGCTGTTGGTGAAGCAGCCTATAGTAGCGGGTAGGTGTTGGAGCTGAGGTTTCCATCATGCACACCGCCTCCTAATGTACGTTTGTTTGTATACATAGCATACGAATAATATTTTTGTATGTCAAGCATACAACCGAATCCCCTATTTCCAACGCTCAGCCCCTACTAAACAGTCCTTCCCGCCGCCGGAAACGAAAAAGCCGTTGGAACAAAGGTTCCAAACGGCCTTATCAAGAGCCAGAGTTTTCAGCTCTTCCTGGAATAACTGTTCAGCGCAGAATAACGCAGCAGCCCTGACAGCATAAGGGGATTCGACTGGGTATTGCCGCTTAAGGCTGACATAAGAAGCGAATTCTTCAATGAACTGGCGTATGCGGTGGATCCTCCTCCCCAGGCGAGCGGATTGAGCGGGTTTGATACCATCGGATTAACCGTCATGGGTCCCGCTAAAGCCAGTGAAAGCCAATCCCCAAAATTGGATAAGGAGCTTTTGTTCCGGCTTCCCTCCTGCAGCTTTCCTGCAACCATTCCGGCTTCATAGCAGCGGCAGGCACATCTGGTGGAATCAACCAAGGTCATACTTTTCACCCTTTCAAACGTCATTTACAAAAGACTATAACCATAGTCCATCACTCCACAGGAAACTCCTCAGCGTTTCCCTTCATCCTTTCGTCCCGGTTCCTCCGCTTCGCCGGCGGACAAGGAATCCCCCTCCTGATTCTGCTTCTGCTGTACCTCTCCAGCATCTGCGGCAGAGGGTTCATCCTGCTTATGGCCGATTTGCTTCGGCTTGATTGCGCTGCCTCTTTTTAACACCTCCTGGACCTCCATGGATTTTTGCATGATCCGGTCTGTCATTTGGGCGGCGCCGGCATAATTCTTCTTGGCAATCATATCGGTTTTTACACGATGCAAGGTTTTCATCTCATCTAGTTTGCCGGTAACTGCAAACAGGTTGACGGATTGGCGGACCGCCTGAAGCTGCTCCTCATTTTGGTACCGCACCGCTTCCTCCTGTGCTTTTTCGGCCGCCTTGGAAGCAGCCTCCTCCTTGATTTGCCGGCTTTCATCCATTGTTGCCTGCTGGAAATTTTGCTGGAGCTGTTGAATTTGCGCATTCAATTCCTTAATTCTGCCGGACTTGGTTTCCGGGGAGTCCTTGCTTTCCTTCAGCTTTTCCAATTGCTGCTGCAATTGTCCGATTTGCCTGCGTATTTGCTCGGCCGCACTTGGTCGGCTGCCGCTTTTGGGATTCAATGCTTCCTGGGAAGGGGAAGCCGGCTTTTGTCCGATTAACATCTGACACCATCCTTTCACGTTTATACGGAAATGATTCGTTAGTACAGCTTGATCTGCTCCAGTTGCTGAAGGGTAGATAGATCGGTGAGGCTTTGTTTGCCAACGCTGATTCCTGCCGATCTTCCCATATAAAAAGGAAAATGGAGAAGAACCAAAATCCGCCCATGCCCGATGTCCCGGCGCTGCATCTCCTCTCGGATGGGGCGGGTGTTCACACGGACAGGAGCATCCTCATCCAGCAGCATAAGGTGGGCTGAGATAAGCCACCTTTCCGTCCGGCTGCCGCGGAAGGGCTGATTCAACAGCAGTTCAATCCCGTCATCAGGCCCTTCCTCCCCCAACATAAGAGCAACAATTTGTTGAAGGGACGCTTGGCTCCTGGGGTTCACCGAGTCGTCCAGCCAAAAGGCATACATCGTAGGCACTTGAGAAGTGGAGGCCAGATATCTGGAAAGCTCACTGCCGCCGGGAAGCACACCCGCCCCGATGATCACGGCCAATACTCCGGCTGCCAGCCGCAAACGCTTTGCCTTTGGGGTCGCGCATAGGGAAAATGAAACTGCCCGGACACGCTCTGTCAGGGCAGACTGGCTTTCCAGCCAATGAACGGCGGCACCCATCCGGCGAGGCCGGGATAAACGGAGGTTCAACTCCCCTTGTTTGAGCAGAAGCCGGCCATATGCCAGCTTGTCCGCATGCTTCAGCCTGCTCAGCACCCGCTTGTCGCACCGCAGCTCCAGATCATCCCGAAGCCGGACTGCCGCCAGATGAACAAGCGGATTGAACCAATGAGGGATACGGAGCAGATCTGCTGTAAGCTGAAGCAGGCTGTCCCTGGACCGCCAATGCTGGAGCTCGTGCAATAGGATCAGACGGAGCTCGGCTTCGGTATAATGCTCCGAATAATCATACGGAAGCATAATCCGCGGCCGAAGCACCCCATAGAGAAACGGAAACACCGTCCCTCCCGACAGCAGCTGAACGGGAGCGGAAATGCCGGTTTCCGTTTTGCATTGCTCCAGCAATTCGAGCACAGCGTTGTCCCCGCAGGGCAGCCCCCTTTGTATCAGACTCCTTGTCCGCCATGCGGCCATCCCTTCCTTCCCTGCCCAAACCAAACAGCCAAGCAGCCAGAGGAAAGCCACCGAAAGCTGCAGCCCGTTTACAGCACCGGCTTTGCTCCGGGTCGCCATGGACTCCTCATCAAAGGCAAAATCGTCCCATTGGGCTTCCCGTCCGCCTTCATACCCTGCCAAGGGAACAGCCGCAGAAGGAGACTCCCGCCAAGGGAGCTTTTCCCATAACCCTGCAGCCGTGTCCATCATCCAACCTACACCATATGGCTGCTGATAGACCAATCGGTCGGACCAATTCTCCACTCCGGTCAAACCGGGGAGAGTCAGCGGCGTCACCAGCTTCACCAGTACAATCAGCCACAGCACAACCATACAGCCGGGCGATACCCATCGTTTGGCCAAACCTCTGAACAAAAGCACGATTCCCCCAACCAGAGCGGCCGCAACAGACAGCTCGAACATCCGGGCGAAGGAAATCTGCAGTGCAATCATGGGCGATGGCCCCGCTCCGCCGCTTCGTCCAGCAGCCTCCGCAGAGCCTCCAGCTCCTCTTCAGATCCGTTCCGGTCCTTCAAAAATCCGCTCAGCATCGCTCCAAAGTTGCCGTCATAATACTCCTCCAGGAAGTGCTCCCGCTCTTGGGTGAGATAAACCTCCTCGCTGATTAGGGGAGAGTAGTGGTACACCCGGCTGTCCTTCCCGTCCACCTCATAACCCGCCAGCCCCTTCGCCACCAGGTTGCGGAGCAGCGTTTTGATGGTCCGGAAATGCCACGGTCTCCGCTTCTCCAACTGCTCCACAATAACCGCGGCCGTACAACGCCGATTCTGCCACAGCACCTTCATCACCGAAAGCTCGGCGGCTGTAATATGCAGCTTCTTGTCCTCCATGGTCCAGCTCCTTTCCTCAAAAAATGGGGGATATTACCTATATCGGCCGAGGAACCGACTATGATTATAGTCTTTTTCCACTGGAGAATCCGTGACATATAGAAACCCGCCTTGAAGGCGGGCGGGGGTACAGCCTTTTTCTACGTTCGCTTCACTGCAGCAACCGCCTCAATTTCCACCAATTGATGCTCATATCCCAGGAGAGTTACCCCTGTCAGCGTGCTGGGCACATTATGCTCCCCCAGCTCCTCCCGGACGGTGCGCCATACCTTCACCAGATCGGACCTGTCCGCAGCCGCCACCAGAATCCGGGTATACACCAGATCCTTAAGAGCAGCGCCGCTTTCGTGAAGCACGGCCTTGATATTGTCCACACAGAGCTTAGCTTGTTCCTCGTAACCCGCTCCCTCCGGTATGGTCCGGTCCTGATCCAGCGGGCAGGCACCTGCCAGAAACAGCACATCCATTCCCGCAGGAATGTTGGCCGCGTAAGGATAATCCACCGAGGCCAAGGATGGAATATTGCCGGGTTGGATAAACGTAACCTTGGGTTCCATTTCGTTCTTCTCCTTTCTGATTCCGGTTGCCCATGTGTCTTTGTCATTCCGCAGCCTTGCTTTTTTGAATAAACACAAACTTCTCCCCGTCCGACAGCTCCTCCACGAAAACGAAGTCCATCCGGTCGAAGCCCTTGATGTCCTCCACCGACTTGATCCGGCGTTCGGCCATATACCGGACCATCTCCCCTCTGGCCATTTTGACCAGGGTGGCCTTCTCCACCACCTTGCCGCCCATCCGAACCCCAAACACACAGGTGATAAACCGGATGCCCTGCCCCACATAGGGGGAGATGCACTTGCTGTATTCCTTGGAGGCCAGGTTGACAATGACGCGGGTCTCGGCAAACAGCTGATCCGCCAGCTTCCGGTTCCAGAAAGCGTACAGGGAATTCAGCTCCGGCCCGTTCAGCTTCGCCTGCATCTCCAGCCGGTACGGCACCACCCCGTCGAAGGGCTGCACCATCCCGTAAAAGCCGGACAATATCCGCAGATGCTCCTGCAGATAATCCAGCTCCTCCGTCTGAAGCACCGCGGGAGCCATGTACTGGTACTGGATGCCCTCATAGGAGAAAATAGCCGGGGTCAGTCCACGCCGCAGATCCATGCTCCGGATACGTTCGTAATTCAGCTCTGCAATGGCGTCATTGCAGCTCCAGATGGCCTTTGCCTCTTCATAACGAAGCTCCTTCAGGTGCGCCAGAAGAGTTTCGGTCTCATCCATAAACTGCGGCAGCCGTTTGCCGGCAAAAATATCATTGTCCGTTTTCATTTTTTTGGCTGGTGAAATGATGATCCTCATGATGGCTCCTGTCCCTCATCCTGTGTTTCCTGCAGCAGCTTCAACGCCTCGTCCGCCCACTCCAGATACGCATTGTAAATCCGCTCCCCGAACAAAACTGTGATATAGAAGAACAGATGATCCTGATCCTCCCCCATCACCCGCTGCAAATTCCCTTTGAACATCTCGATCATCTTCAGATTTTCCGTATGGCGGGTCTTGAAGGCGTCAATCCGTTTGGCGCTTTCCTCCACCGGAACCAGGCTGCCAAAAAACAGCTTCAGCAGAATTTCGTACTTGGTATACTCCTTCTGCTCGGGAACCTTCAGCCACCGGGTCAGCTCCCCCCGCCCCGCTTCGGTAATGGAGTAGAGATTGCGCTCCGGGCCTTTGCTCTCTTCGCTGACCCGCTTGGTCACCAATCCCTCCTGCTCCAGCTTGGCCAGTGTGGGATAAATCTGTCCGTACCCGATTTCCCAGAAGCTTGCGATCATATAATCCGCCCGCTTCTTGATGTCATAACCGCTTAAATCCTCGTGGTTCAACAAGCCCAGAATAATATAGACTGTTGTGTTCTCCTTGGCCATTCCGCCGCCCCTTATATCAAAATGATATGCGGATTATAGCCCTTTTGATAGAGGACTGTCAATTGGTGCGCGCCTGCCCAGTCCGATGCGAATCGCACCTTTGTGGCAGCCGTCCACACAATTCCGGCACAGGATACATTCATCATGATCCATCCGTTCTTCCTTGACCATCCGGCTCACCGGGAGGCTCATGGGGCAGGTCTTGTCACAGGCCTTGCACGACACACACTGGGAGGCGGCAGCCTCCAGGCGGAGGGAAGGATACCCAAGCTTATTCTTGATCCGGCTGCCGATGACCATAAAGGGTGCCATCCAGCATAGGGAATGGCAGAAGGAGCGCCGCCCGAACACAAGAGCTGTGCCCGCAATCAGCCCCACAACCAGGAAGTACGTGATGTACCCGTAGTTATTGGAGACCGAAATGCCATGGTCCGTGAAATAAAAGGGCTGTACCTTCCTGATCCCCCCTGCCGAGATGAACCCTGCAAGAATGGACCCCACCCAAGGCGTCCACACCCAATACTTGATTCGGTTCTGCCTGGGGCCGGTCGGTTTGCCGTTTATCTCCCCGCAGGCCTCCTGCAAACCTCCCGCCGGACAGATCCAGCCGCAGAAGGCTCTGCCGAAGATCAATGAGGTCAAGAACAGCGCCGCGAACAACAGGAAGCTGCCGGAGGCAATCCCCGCAAAGCTTCCTTGGACAATGAGATAAGGAGAGAAATAGTTCAGTGTAAGGGGAAACACCAGCGTGGAGATAAGAAGAATGGCCTTCCGGATTTTTTGAGCCTTCATAACCGCATGTTCCTTTCTGCTGAAGAAGCATTCCTGATGAGTCAACTATATTATGTTGATATAGTATTGTCAATGATGATTTGCCCCCCATGAACTACATAAACCTGCGGGATATGGAGATAGTAAACCCATGAAACAACTCAGCAAAGCCGGGCTATTCCGGTATTTGCCTAAGGGGATTTACTGACATGGCTCAACATGGCAAGGCTCCTCAACAGGAGAAGCTGCTTCCTTGGTGGCAATTGTCACTGCTTGGCGTTGCCTGTACAGTCGGTACAGGTTTTTTTCTGGGCTCTGCTATTGCTATTGAGATCGGCGGACCGTCCGTGCTGTTCAACTACGCTTTGGCCGCTGTCGGCACCTTTCTGGTATTCGACCAGCTGGCCCGAATGACGGCGGACCATCCCATGGAAGGCTCCTTCCGCTCCTATGCCGGAAAAGCCTATGGCCGTTGGGCCGGCTTCAGCAGCGGCTGGGTTTATTGGTCCGCTGAGCTCCTGATTATGGGCAGCCAGCTGACGGCCTTGTCCTTGTTCAGCCGGTTCTGGTTTCCGGCGGTGCCCATGTGGTGCTTTGCCGCGGGCTTCGGGTTGCTGGGACTGCTGGTAATTATTTGGGGAACCAAGGTATTCGACAGGCTGGAGAATACGCTGGCTGTGATGAAAACGGCCGCCATCCTGATGTTTCTGATTATTGCCGGATTGGCGCTGGCAGGGGTGCTTACCCCCAAGGAGCATGGTGCGGCCATGCCGGGTGAATGGCTGCCCAAAAGCTACACCGGACTTTGGTCGGCGCTGATCTTTTCCTTTTATGCCTTCGGGGGGATTGAGGTCATCGGGCTTCTGACTACCCGGCTGAAGAAGCCGGAGGATGCCCCGAAGTCGGGAAAGGTGATGCTCCTGGCCCTTGCTGTGCTGTATGTTTTGTCCATTGGGTTTGTCCTGCTGCTGGAGCCCTGGACCTCGTATACCTCCGATGAAAGCCCGTTTATCATATCCCTGGCTGAATACAATCTGCCTTTTGTCCCCCATCTGTTTAATGCCGTACTGATTGTCGCCGGATTTTCCACCATGACCGCCTCCCTGTTCGCCGTCACCACCATGGTGGTCACTCTGGCCAAGGATCATGACGCACCGGCGGTTTTTGCCGGGAAAGCAGGCGGAAACGGCAAAAAGCCCTTAACTGCCGTGGGTTTGTCGGCAGCAGGCTTGACCGCTTCTGTAGTATTCGCACTCCTTATGCCGGAGAGTGTGTATGAATATTTGACGACGGCAGCAGGCATTATGCTGTTGTACAACTGGTTTTTTATTCTGGTAACGGCAAGGCGGCTGCTTCCGGCCACGCCCATGATGCGTACGAAGCAGTTCGCCGGTATGGCGCTGATCGCACTGGCGGTTTTGGGCACCCTGTTCCACAGCATCAGCCGTCCAGGCTTCTTCATCAGCCTGGGCTTCACCGGAGTTATCGCTGCTATCACCTTTTTGATGAAGCGGATCTGGAACGAACAGGACGGCGGGCCCTCAACCAAAGAGAAGCCGGAACGCCTCCACACCGAAGAAGATGCCGAAGCCGATAAGGGACAGGCCGGAAATCACCGACACCGCCACAAGGAGCCCGCGCGTTAAAAACCGGCGGAAGGCACTGGCCATCAGCGCCATCAATACATCCCACAGCATAATCCCGGCCATGATGGCACCGCTGTACAGCAGGACCTCTCGGGCTTCGTATTTGGCGATCATATCCGCCAGAACCGAGCCGTATATCCCCAACCAGAACAGGATGGACATGGGATTGGAGACAGACAGCAGAAACCCTGACAGAAACGACTTTATAGGCGCCTCGCCGCCTCCCCGGTAGGAATCTCCTTGTTTGCCGGCATGAAGCAGGCTTTCGATACCCGTATAGGTCAGGACAAAACAGCCGAACAGCCACAGGAAGGTTTTCATAAACGGTTCATTCAAAAAATGGATGACGCCAAAATAAACCAGCAGCATAAAGGCACCGTCGGCAAGCATGGCCCCAAGCCCCACCAGCCATGCATGCCAGAAACCGCTGCGGATGCCCCGCTCCATCTGCGCCGTATTAATGGGGCCGATCGGAGCGGCCAACGATAGACCCAACAGAAAATGGCTGAACAATACGGCCATTTCACACCACCTCCCATATTCCTCATAAGAGGATATGCGGCTGCCCGGGCTCGTACCACAGTAATCTGGGATTCGTTTCGGCGCCACCGGGTAGGGCGATTACCCGTAATTGAAGGAGGGAAAAACATGAGCGCGCCTAAGAAAAAGGACCTGCTGGCCATATCCTCCATACCGTTGATTATGACCCTGGGAAACTCCATGCTGATACCGGTGCTTCCCGGCATGCGCAGCCAATTGAATGTCAGCTCCTTTCAGGTCAGTCTGATCATTACCGTCTATTCCGTTGTGGCGATATTCCTGATTCCGGTAGCAGGCTTTCTGTCCGATCGTTTCGGCAGAAAAAAGGTGATTGTGCCCAGCCTGATCCTTACCGGGCTCGGGGGGCTGCTCTGCGGGATTGCCTCCGTTTGGTTCGGGAACGCGTACCTGTGGATATTGGTGGGCCGGTTTATTCAGGGGATCGGCGCAGCGGGGGCGTTTCCCATTGTTATGCCGCTGGTAGGGGACTTGTTTCAGGAGGAAGCCCAGGTCAGTGCAGGCTTAGGTATCGTCGAAACCTCCAATACCTTCGGCAAGGTGCTGAGCCCTATTCTGGGCTCCTTATTGGCCGCCCTGATTTGGTACGCCCCTTTTTGGGCCATCCCGGTGCTGTGTGCAGCCTCTCTCTTAATGGTATGGTTTATGGTCAAGGTGCCCAAAAAAAAGAGTCAGGACAAACCGCCCCGGATTCCGGATTTCTTCAAATCGGTTAAAACCCTGTTCAAGGAAAAAGGCCGCTGGCTGTATGCCATCTTCGCTTTGGGCGGCATCAGCATGTTTGTGGTATTCGGCACCCTCTTTTATTTGTCGGAAATGCTGGAGGATGAACACGGGATGCATGGGGTGCTGAAGGGGAGTATGCTGGCGATACCGACTGCGGCGTTATGCATATGCTCCTTCGGAACAGGGAAGCTCATCGGGGACCACAAGAAACGGATGAAGTGGTTCAACCTGGCCGGTGTGGTCCTGCTCTCTGCCGCGGCGCTGGCCTGTGCCTGGTTTGGCGAAAACTCCCTCCTGCTGGATATGACCCTGATTTCATTAAGCTCCGCAGGGGTGGGCATTGCCCTGCCTTGTCTCGACGCCTTCATCACCGAGGGAATCGAAAAGGAGCAGCGCGGCACCGTCACCTCCTTCTACAGCAGCATGCGGTTCATCGGCGTTGCAGCCGGGCCTCCGGTTGCCTCTGTTATGCTGAAGCCATCAGCAGGTCCCTTCTTCTATCTGGCGGCGGGGTTAGGAGCCGTTGCGGTTCTGCTGTCCGCCTTCGCCCTCAAGCCGAAGGAAGATCAAGCGGCGGAAAGCTGACGAGAAGGAGGAGCAAATTAAAAAGCAGGGAGCACGATCACCGTGCCTCCCTGCTTTTGGCCAGAATATAGAGCCCTTGTCTCCTCCATTGGAATATGCAGCGCAGGGGGAGACGGTATTAGAACGGCGCTCGGCCTACCCGCTATCTGTCTGCCTCATACTCAAACGGCGCTTCGCAGGAGTAGATTTCATGGTAGAACCCCATATACGGAATATTCTCCTCCATACATTTGATCTTGTACAACAGCTCCTCATCACACTCCGGCTCTTCACCGTTATGCCGCATTACCTCAAAGGCATCCACGATGTTTTCCATCAGCACCGTTTGAATGAATAGTGGGAGTTGATCCAGCATCTGCTGCTCCAATCCGGTTTCGGACCGGTACCCTTCCAGCACGGCTGCAAAATACTCCTCCATAAACCGCCTGCGTTTCTCCGTATCCCGCTCGCGTTGGATCCAGCCCGTCCCATGTGTCCACAGATTGGCCAGATCGTACATGTACCAGCAGAAGCAGGAGTTGTCGAAATCGAACACGGTGATGTCTCCTGTATCGTAATCGATGTTGTAATTCCCGTCGCTGTAGTCAAAATGGACCATTCCGAACACTTCGCTGCTTCTGTCCAGGGCTTCCAGCGAAGCCAACAGCTCGGCCAGCTTCTCCCGGAGCAGAGATAAGGAGACAGGGATCAATTCACCGATGTAGCCCGTATTGTACTTGTCAAAAAAGGTATACCGGCGGCGGACTGGACGGTAACCCTTGGACAGGTGATGGAGCTTGCCCAGGGTTTTGCCGCAGTTGTAGAAATATTCGGTGAGGGGTGCACCCTCGCGGTAACGGTAATGGTTTTCCGCCAGTGATTTGCCTCTGGCCTTGTGGAACAGGCAGATCAGGTAGGTGTGGCTCCCGAGTGTAATTTCCTCCGCCAGCTCCCCGCTGCGGGAGGGAATCACATCCGCCACACTGCCGCCGGTGGCCGCCAAATAACGGATGTATTCTGCCTCGGCCAACACATCCTGGCGGCTCCGGTCCGGTAAATAGGCGATACGGAGTATTAGGGGCGCCACCCCCTCTTTCTCGCAGGTAAATACAATGTTGCGGCCTCCGTCATGGCCTTCGACCGGGCTGAATTCGTATCCTTCTAGCCCGTACAACTCCGAGATGGGCCCAAGGAAATGAGTCTTCGTGATGTGAACAACCTCGTTATGGTTCAAATGTGTCCTCCTTCGTGTTTTGGTAGTAAAGTAACCTTTGGGGTGCGGGTGCGCCCGTAACGGACCCCACAGACCTTATTTCGCCGAAATGACCACTTTTGGAAATGTTACGGACAGGAGAGCCCTTATTCACCCCAAATCCTCTTGTTATAAGGAGAATCGGGACAAATAAGGGCCGTGGAGTCCGCGAAAACAAGAAAATGATGATTCCGGACCAAATAAGCGCTGTGGGGTCCGTTAGCTAACCAAGCCTTGCGGCTACACCTCTCTGGGAGGTTTCCATCCCCCATCTGGCCTATGCTACTGGACCGGGTTATGGTGTTTGTGCGCTCCATTGCCTTGAACCGGGCTATGGAAGGGTGGCGGTTACCATAATCTCGATGGCATCCCACTGGATATTCTGGCGCAGCTCCGATTTTCCCAAGGAGCCTCCCCATACATGGTCGACCCTCAGCCCGGCCTGAGCAAACATCGCTTTTAGCTCAAACGGGAAATACCTCCGTTCCTTCACCTCAACCATCCGTTTTTCATATAATGCGGCGCATGGTTATCAAAAAAAGCTTGCCAGTTCGTTGTACTCCATTTTGGTACATCGCTCCCTTTAAACCAGATATTTCGAGCATAGTCCCCTCTTCCATTTTCCTCAAGGGCGAGTATTGCTATAAATAAAGCTTCCGATTAAGCAGCCGCCAGAAGATCACACAGGTTGACATATATAGATCCTCGATATATATTCATATGTAGCTAATCGATATATGGAGGCACACGGAATGGACAAGGGACTGATTGCCGGCAGCACCACGCTGCTGGTGTTGAAGCTGCTGGAGCATAAGGATATGTACGGGTACCAGATGATCGAGGAATTAGCCAAAAAATCCGACCAGACCTTCCACTTGAAGGCCGGCACCCTATACCCCATTCTCCATGGCCTGGAGCAAAACGGGATGGTGACGTCCTATGACGAGCAGGCAGACGGCGGGCGTCTGCGCAAGTATTACCGGTTGACCTCCAAGGGCAAAGGCCAGCTAGCCGACAAAAAGCAGGAATGGCTGAAATACGCCCAGGCTGTCCAAAACATCTTGAATGAAGGTGCCACCTATGCCACCCATTGAGAAGCTGCGGGAATACACCAACACCGTCTGCAGTCAGATCCGCTGGAAAAAAGCCCGTGAAGCCGTATCGCAGGAAATCCACAGCCACCTCATGGACCAACGGGAGGCGTACATACAGGAAGGAGCTACGGAAGACAGAGCTACGGAACATGCCATTGCCGATATGGGCGATCCTGTAACTGTAGGAATACAGTTGGACCGTGTCCACCGGCCCAAACCCCAGTGGGGAATGCTGGGTGTGGTCTTCGTTATAGTGGTGGTGGGGATTATTCTTCAAGCGCTGGTACAAAATGATATCGCGACTCGGTTTCGTACCCCCATCATGGTGGGATATCAGTTTAAATTTGCTTTGATTGGCCTGGGCGTCTTTATAATCTTGTATCTTATCGACTTTTCCATCATCGGTAAATATCCAAAAACTACCTACATAGCAATCCTTTGTTTGTTTTTAATATCTCTCTTTATATCTCCTCTAAGAGGAGGCGCCCCATATTACGCTACCTATTGCTCACTGCTGTTTCCATTAGGCATCTCAGGTATGGTGTATGCCATGAGAGGAGAAGGATATTGGGGCATCACCGTTTGCGTAGGCGCCATTCTGTTCCCCGCCGCCTTAGCCTGGATGGTTCCTACGGTTGCCGGCTTTGTGCTGACTGTAACCTGCGGGATGGTGATCCTTGGAGTTGCTATCTCCAAAAATTGGTTCCAGGTTAACAAGCTTCGCAGTTATCTATGGGCCTATCTGCCCTTCTTGGGGGCGACGCTGCTGTTTGCTTCCACCCTTCTCCGCACCCCGTATAACATCGAGCGGCTGCGCAACTTCTTGCATCCCGAATCAGATCCTCTGGGAGGGGGTTATGTGGCGTTGGTGATGAGAAGCCTGCTGAAGAATGCCCAGCTATGGGGAAACGGTACCATGCCCCAGCAGTTTGCGGAAAGACAGTCCTTCCCGCTGCCTTCCATACACTCCGATCTGATGCTCACCTATCTGATTTTCAGACTAGGCTGGCTGCCCTTTGGGCTGATCGTTGCACTGCTTGTTCTCTTTATCGTCCACAGCTTCCGGCAATGCTGGCGCCAAAAGAGCGTATTAGGCCAACTGGTATCATACTCTGTTCTGTTGACCTTTGCTCTCCAAACATTCCATTACATTACGTATAATACGGGCATTTTGCTTTTTGCCCCATTGTCGCTGCCGCTCATTTCTTATGGTCTTGGGGGGATGGTCATAAACATGGGACTCCTCGGACTAATGCTGTCCGTCTTCCGGAACGGGAGTGCGGCCAGGGACCGCATGTTGTCTTCCTCTGCTCATCGGCCGTTCATTACGTGGCGGGAGCGGAAGCTGGTTATTGATTTTGGGAGAAAAAATGGGGAGTAATGGTCTAAAAAAGGTAAAGGAGGAATTTCCATGTTTGCCGTACTGTTGTTTGTTGCCGCGGGTTTGGCCGAAATTGGAGGAGGCTATTTGGTTTGGCTGTGGCTGAAGGAGTTCAAGCCCATGTGGTATGGCGTTCTGGGCGCCCTGATTTTGGTTTTGTATGGGGTCATCCCTACCCTGCAGAAATTCCCTTCCTTTGGCCGGGTCTATGCTGCTTATGGCGGAGTGTTCATCATATTGGCCGTATTGTGGGGATGGCTGGTGGACAAAAAAACGCCCGATCTCTATGATTGGATCGGGGCAGCCATCTGTATGGCAGGAGTCTGGGTGATGTTATGGGCGCCCCGGAGTTGAAGCAGGCAGGAGGCGGAGGCTTAATCCAGCTTCGGATAAGCATGATGCTCCCCCTCCTGGCTCAGCTCTGCGAATAAATTGTTATCCGACGGTGTAATGGCATCCGCGGTGTCTCGGGAGGGTTTAGCCCCGGCCTGGGCTTCTGCCGCCAGGGCAGGGGGCTGCCCGATTCCGGCCATCGCCGCATATTGGGACAGGAGGTTCTTCATCTGGCCGTAGGTGAGAGGCTGGGCATCCGGTATATACTCGTAGCCGATAAGACCGTTGGTTTCCATGGTTATCGTCTTCATATCCCCCATCCGGAAAATCCCCGTTTGCCGCAGCTTCATCTCCAACTGGTCCACCGTCATCCGGAGCTTGGCCAGCTCCTTCACCTGCATCTTGCCGTCCCGGATCAGGGTCACCGTTTTGCCGCGCATCAGCTTTTCAAAAAAATTCCACTTCAATTCCAACATCTCCAGTACCACCAGAATCGAGATAAAGGTGGTGGCCGCCACCAACGCCATCCAGATGCTCTTATCGGCGATGGGCTGCACAATTACGGTACCGATGGAGATCATGATCACTGTTGTCGGAATGGTCATTTGGGAAATGGACTTGCGCCCGGCGATCCGCAGCAGCACCATGGCCCCCAGAATAACCACACCCGACTTCCAAAACTCTCCCCACGTATCCATCCAATTCAATCCGCCACACTCCTGTCTTCCCCAGTTTCTTCTAGTGTTCTTAGAGAGAAGGCAGGATATGCAGGAATTACCGGATAAAATGGGTACGGACCCGCGGTTCCGCTTCAGGAAGCCCCAGTTTTTCCTTGCCGGTCTCCACCACCTTCAGCAGCCAGGCCATGGCATTGGCATTTTTGCGGAGAGTCTGGATGCCTTCCCCGTCCTGCAGCACCTCGCCCTTCTCGCGTCCGTAAGCCACAGTCCAATATTGGGACGGAGGCAGAAGGGTTTCCGCCAGGTTCAGATAGTTGTTCAGCTGATGAACCACGTCTACCCCACCCGCCCGGCGGACCACGGACAGGGAGGTCGCCACCTTAAACCGGAAATACCCGGAGCTGGTGTAGAAGACCCGGTCCAGAAACGACTTCATGGTTCCGGCAATGCCTGCATAATACGTGGGAGAAGCCAGAATAAAACCGTCCGCCTCCCGCATTTTGGCTGCGATCTCATTGACTGGATCCTTGGTGAAGGCGCAGGTATTCCCTTCGGATTTGGAGCAATAGCCGCAAGCAATGCAGCCATGAATATCCAGGTGGCCGATCTGGATGGTCTCCACCTCAATGCCCTCCTGCTCCAGTTCATGGGCCATGATCTCCAGAGCCTGCGCCGTGTTCCCGTTTTTGCGGGGGCTTCCGTTAATGGCGATAATTTTCATTATGGGTCCCTCCTTGCGTTCTGGGACCAGTATAAACCCACTGCTTGGCGTGGAGTCAAAGGTATTTTTCGTGTCGCCGGATATACCGGTAGGCCCCATAACCGAGAAGGCCGAATAAGCACAGCGCTCCGCCGGTAATCATCCACACCCTTCGACCGGACGACTCGGAGACTTCAGTCAGAGGAATTTCCTTCCCCTTCAAAAAAGCAAGCTCCCAGTCAGTCATATTCTCCTGCGGGGATAGGGGAGAGCAAATGGGATACTCCCAGCCGGCTTCCGTTTTATTCAGGAAAAATAGATAGTTTTGCCCCTCCTGGCTTGGCTCCCCCCAGAATGGAAGTCCTCTGATGGAAAGACGGGAATCGGTTACTCCTTTATAACTTTGAAGCACCCGAACCTGAACGCTCGGGGGATCATCCTCTGTACGGGTCGCCTTCATTAATCTGGCAAGGATCACACCGTCATACTTCTCGTAGTTCATCTCGATGGAAAGAATCATCGAACAGCTGAGGGCAGACGCAAAACGGGGAGGCTGAGAGGATAGAATGGCCAATACTCCGGCCGTGATGAGCAATGCTTTTATCCATCTTTTCACGGTCATCATCCTCTGTTACCTCCTCCGCCTGGTAAACCGGTAGGCCCCATAACCCAGAAGGCCGAATAAGCCCAGCGCTCCGCCGGTTAGCTGCCATACCCTTCCGCCGGAAGGCCCGGAGGACTCGGGAACTCCATTCAGAGGAATTTCCTTCCCCTTCAAAAAGGCCAGCTCCTTCACTGCCTCCGCCTCTTTGCGTGTAGGAGAACAAAGCGGATTCTCCCAGCCGGCATCACCTTTCCTGAGAAAAAACAAGTAGGTTTGCCCCTTCTCGCTTGGTCCCCAATAAGAGCCGTACACGGGACTTTCGCCAAAGGAAAAGTGGTTATCGGTCACCCCTTTGTAGCTTTTGAGCACCCGGACTTGAACGATCGTGTTGTCCTCCGCGCGGGCCACCTTCTCCACCTTGGCAAGAACGATACCATCGCTTCGCTCATAGAGCACATCAATGGGGTTAGGCGGTGCACAGAGAAGTGCAAAGGCGTTACGGGGATGCTGCAGGAATAGAACAGCAAATAATCCGGCTGCGATGAGCAGCGCTTTTATCCAGCTTTTCACGGTCAACACCTTCCTTTCCCATACAGACGGAAGGACGAATCCAGATGTTCCATATTTTAGACGATCAACCCATTTTCTTTTTGGTATCGCAGGCTCCCATCGGATAATACTTCATCCAGTGTATAGCCGTTTTTCTCCAGAATACGGGCGGAGGGGAGGTTAGCCGGGTTCACGCAGGCATACAGCTTACGGAGCTGCAGCGTACCGAATGCAAAATTGTCCACCAATGCCACACATTCCGTGCCATAACCCTGGGCCCAGTATCCTTTGTCAAATACGTATCCGATTTCCGCATGGCCCGCCTCATCATCCATATTGAACAGCATTGCGTTTCCGATAACAGCCCCTGTTGCCTTCAAAACCACGGCCGCATACAAATGGGTGCCTGCCTCCTCCCGTGCCAGCAAGGCTCCGATATGCCCGCGGGTATCCTCCATGGTGTGCATCAGCCTCCAGCCGATAAACCGGGACACCTCTCCATCGGACAAATAAGCAAGCATCTCCGCCGCATCGTCCATGGTGATGGTCCTCAGTTGAAGCCTAGTGCCTTCCAGGGAATGAAAGAGGTTTTTGTTCATATTCATAATGGCTTTGATCAACAGCTCCTCCTTCAACTGCTTGGGCAGTTCATATCGTTGGTCCTGCAAAGCATCCGGGTTGATCTCCACCCTTTTGCCTGCAGCCTCTTCCTTCTCGGCGAAACGAACCAGCGTCTCCACAGGGCTGGCCGGTTCACTTAGAAGCATGGTTTTTAATTGGGCCAATAGCTCAGGCTGGTTCAATTCCTGGAATTGCAGCCGTCCGTAAGTGCAGGCAGCCTGCGATTCATAGCTGTTTCGTTGGTTGATGATTTCCCAACCGGGCCATACTGCCTTGAGCCTCGGGGTTAATGCCGGATCGGGCTCTGCATGCCACACCTGCAGTTTTTCCCCCTTCACATCAATATGGAAGCCACCCACAGGGAATCGATCCGACCATTCCTTTAAGTCAAGACTAGATAGGCCATAGGATTTCTCTATTCCGTCCAAGAGCCGGGGACCTCGCGTCAAAAAATTCTCCAGTTCCCCCTCTAAAGGGAAGATCAGCAATTCCTGCTCGGAGAATGCAACACTTGCCACCAGGTCAACCCATTTTTTCTCCTCAGGAGGTGCCAGACTTACCTCATGCCGTGACGCTTCACGGACGGACAAAACCTTATCGGTCGGATACCCGACATATGCCGCCAGATCCGCGATCCCTTCGTGAGCCCAACGAATTTCCCACCCCGGCCAGTTATTCTTCATCAGCCCCAACAATACATTCCGCAGGGGTACATCGTACAAGATATCCTCCCCTCCGTAAAACAGCAGCACTCTGCGCTCCAGATCAAGGACGGCTCCGCCCTCCGCCCATTTATCATCCAACCATCCGGATTCATCGACTCGCTTCTGAAGCTCAATAAACCGTATGGCATATTGCTCGCCCCAGAACAAGCTTACCGGCAGAGTGTACGCGCACCAGTGGCTGTAATACAGCGTATAGGATTGATTTCTGACGATCAGTAGATTGGCCCTCTGCCCCATTGGTGCCGGCCTCCATTTCTTTGGATTGCCTTCCATTTGCCCAGATGCTCTGATAGAATGAAGCACATAATGCTGTATGTGACTGGCGAAAAAGTGGAATCAACCACAGGGAAGCATACAGCGGATCATTCCGTTCGCCTGGGAAAAGGATCTGTGGCGCTTATTCATAAGCTGCCGTGGATGCTTTTTTTGCTTTTTAATCCTATTTGTATGGAGGGAATGCCGATGGTTAAACTTTTAAAAGCCAAGGAAGCGGCGGAGCAGGTATACGATTCAGTTAGAAGCAAAGTGGAGAGGTTAAAGAAGGAGGATGTTCACCCCCACATGGCAGCGGTACTGGTGGAGGGTGACCCCGCCTCTCTCTACTACGCCCAGGCCAAACAAAAAACTGCGGAAAAGCTGGGGGTGGCGTTTTCGCTCCATACCCTCCCGTCTCACACCCCGGAAAATGAAATCCTTCAGCTTATCACCCGTCTGAATGATGACCCTTCCGTTCACGGGATCATGCTGGAGCTGCCTCTGCCCGGGCATCTTCAGGCAGGCTGCATTACAGCTGCCATCTCCACGTTGAAGGATATCGACGGTGTGACTCCCGCCAACAAGCTGGCTGTGGTTACAGGGGAAGCGGGACTTTATCCGGCAACTCCCCAAGCCTGTATTCAATTGCTGAAGCATTACGGATACAACCTTGAGGGTAAAAAGGTGACTTTGGTGGGAAGGGGACAAACCGTAGGCCTTCCCCTGTTCCATATGCTGCAGCGGGAAAATGCCACGGTAACGGTATGCCACTCCCGCACACCGGATCTGGCCTTTCATTTGGGTCATGCAGAAATTGCCTTTGTTGCCGTAGGCCGGCTCCATGTGGTGAAGGGGGCGATGGTGCACGCCGATCTGACTCTTATCGATGCAGGAATCAATGAAACGGAGGAGGGAAAAATCGCAGGCGACGTATCTCCCGAAGCAGCAATGGTTGCTGCGGCCCTGTCCCCGGTTCCGGGCGGAGTAGGAACCCTGACAACCGCGATCCTGTTTCAAAACCTGATGAAGGCCATTTCTCTTCAATCCAAGGAGGCGCATAGAAAATGAGCAATCCTATATGGGATCAAAGCATCCGGAATTTTTTGGAGCAGGCGGGAAGCTCCAGCCCTACACCCGGTGGAGGAAGCGCCGCCGCCGTTGCCGCTGCACTGGGGGCAGCCATGACCTCCATGGCAGGCAGCTTGTCCCAAGGTGAAAAATTCGCTGCGTTCCAGCCCCAGATTACCCAAGTCCTTCAGGAAATGAAGGAGCTGACCGGCGAATGTGAAAGGCTGCTGCAAGCGGACATCGCTTCTTTTGATCAGTACATGGATGCCCTGAAGCTCCCCAAACAGACAGATGAGGAAAAACAGTACCGCAAAAATACGCTGCACCATGCCATTCTGCAAGCCATCGCCGTTCCCCTCCGCCTGATCACGGTGTGCCGAACGGGTATGGCCCATGCCCGCAGCATTGCTGAAATCTCCAACAAAAACGTCATCTCCGATCTGGGTATTGGAATCATCCTGCTGGAGGCGGCTGCACAATCCGCCTTGCTCACAGTAGAAATTAACCTGGCCTCGCTGAAGGACCCGGAACAGGTCCGGCCTTACCGGGAGGAGCTTTCCGCCCTGATGGAGGAAATCTATGAATTGAAAAGCTCCACCTTACAGATTGTCCACACCAGAATCTCAGAGTAACTGCGGCCGTGTTTCCCCAATCCGGTCAAACAGCCGTGCACACTGCAGGGTCAGCTCATGAGGCACGGTGGAGCTTTCGATTTGGCCGTTCCGGATACATTGCATGGCTTCTTGGATTTGGTAGACAAAGCCGTTTTGGGTTTGTTCGTCCTTATAATGGATGTGAGGCTCCTGTTGGTTCGTATACAAAAGGGCTTCTGAGGCAAAATGGGGGCGGGGAACGACGATTTTGCCGCTGTCGCCATAGATCACCAGACCCTGCCCCTGGTCCAAAGCGCTTACAATGCTGGTGCGCAGGGAAGCCAACAAATGCGAATAACGCAGGATGATATGATTGGTCACATCCACGCCGGTATCCGCCCAAATGGCAGCCACCTGCATATCTTCGATAGGGGCAGCCACCATGTATGTAGCGATTTCGTAGGCATACACCGTAATATCATAAGCGGCTCCGCCGCCCAGCTCGGGGTTAAAATAACGGTTGGTCTTGTCAGCCGGCGCCACGAATCCGATGGCCAAATCCAAAGATTGGGGTTTGCCGATGAGTCCTTCGGTAAGCCACTGCTTGGCCTGGTTGACGGCAGGCAAAAATCGGCTCCACATAGCCTCCATAACAAATACATTCAGTTCTTTGGCCCGGGCAAATACCGTCTCCGCCTGCGCACTGCTCACAAACATGGCTTTTTCACAAAGCACCGGCACCCGGTGGTCCAGGCAAAGCATACATAACTCATAATGAGCATCTGTTGTGGCTGCGATGTAGACGCAGTCCGGCTTCTCCCGGACCAGCATCTGCTCATAGCTGTCATACGCGGAAGGGATACCCTGCTCCGCTGCAAACTCCGTGGCCCGTTCCAAAGATTTGCTGGATACCGCCGTTACCTTGCAGCCCTCAATAAGCTTTACCGCGGCGCAAAATTTCTTGGCAATTTTCCCGGCGCCCATAATTCCGAATGTAAATGTTCCCATACGTTTCTCCTTTGTCTCCATGTATTGGAAATCCCTGATATGCTTCATTGTGGCATATTGGTATACTATTGGGAAGAGGAAAAAAGGGCGGCTTTAAGCCCGCCCACGGAAAGGTGAGCGTATGATAGACACTGTCAATATATTGGGCATCCCATTTTCCAAATTGACCATGCACGAAACGGTAGAGCTCTTATCTGAACACATCCGGCAGGAGCAGCCGAAGCTGTTCCACCTGATCACCGCCAACCCGGAGATTGCCATCGTCCGCCAAACGGACAAGCTGCTGCAGACCATCATCGCCGAAGCGGATCTGATCACGCCCGACGGAGCGGGCATCGTGATGGCCTCCAAGCGTAAGGGCGACCCTGTGCCGGAGCGTGTTACCGGATACGATCTTCTCCTCCGTCTTTTGGAACAGGGAAATGACCGGAAATGGAGCTTTTACTTTCTGGGGACGGACGAAACTACCAGCCTGGCTGCAGTGGAAAATATCCAAACCCGCTATCCCCAAGTGGTGGTGGCAGGCAGACATAACGGATTTTTCTCCGGGGACGAGGAGCTCTCCATTCTGCAGGAGATGAAACAATCCAAGCCGGATGTGCTGGTTATCGCCATGGGCGCGCCTTACACGGACAAGTGGATTTACCGGAACAAGCGGGAGCTGGACGGGGTGAAGCTGGTGTTTGGCGTGGGTGGAAGCCTGGATGTAATCTCGGGTAAGGTGAAGCCCGCACCGGCCATCTGGAAGGCTATGAACCTGGAATGGCTGCACCGGCTGCTGACGGTTCCCGTGGCCAAAGGCCAAAAGTCCCGGTGGCGGCGGCAATCCGCTTTGCCCAAGTTTTTTTACCGGGCGGTTATCCGGAAATAGAGGATCTTACAAGGGAGGATGATGCCTCTCTTTTTTTGCGGGTGGCGGAATGAACCATTATTTTAAAATCCATGATATTTATATATTGACTATATTGTGTGTCATACAGTATATTAACAGTGAGGTGATGATATGGAATCCATCGACGAGCTCATGAACACATTGATCGTGGAGCTCAAACGCGGAACGCTGGTGCTGTCAGTATTGAGCCAGCTGCGGTCGCCCGAATACGGCTACTCCCTGGTCCAGAAGCTGGAGGAGAAGCAGGCCGCCATTGAAGCCAACACCTTGTACCCGCTCCTGCGCCGGCTGGAGAAGCAGGGCCTTCTATCCAGTGAATGGGATACCACCGAAAGCAGACCGCGGAAATATTATATGCTCAGCCCAACCGGCAAAGCGGTTTATGAGAGGCTGAAGGACGAATGGATGCAAATGAGCAGCCAACTGGCCATGTTATTGAAGGAGGACGATGAGAAATGACTCTGATTGAACGGTATATTGATGCGGTGGCAGACCGCCTGCCGGAGAAGCTCCAGTCGGATGTGAAGCTGGAGCTGCGGTCCAATATTTTGGATATGCTGCCGGATGATCCCAGCGAGGAGGATATCCGTCAGGTACTGGAATCCATGGGAGACCCTGCGGAGCTTGCCCTGCAATACTCTCCCACCAAGCGGTATTTAATCGGTCCGGCTGTGTATGACCGGTACATCGAAGTGCTGAAGCTGGTATTGGGCATTGTGGCGGTTACCTTCACGGTGCTGATCAGCCTAGATTGGATGTTCGACGATGCGGGAGCATATAATGCGGCCGAAAGTATAGCCAGCTACATCGCAGGAACGGTAGGCGGGGTGATTGAAGGATTGCTTCAGGCTGCTCTATGGGTGACGATTATATTTGTGGTTCTGGAGCGCAAGAATGTCCTGGGCGGTCCTACCTTCACGAAGGCCAAACCTTGGCGGATCGAGAATCTGCCCAGCCAGTCCCTGTCCAAGAGGAGCAAAATCTCGAAGAGCGGTACCATTATCGGTATTTGCGCCGCCATATTTTTCACCTTCCTGCTTCTGACCCGCCCTGAAGTAATCAGTGTCATTTCCAGTAATCCGTCCGGCAGAACCGTTACACCTCTTTTCAACACCGAGCATTTGTCCGTTTACAGCATCTTTATTCTGGTAGCCGGCCTGTTCGCTCTATTGTTATCCATATGGAAGCTGGTACTGGAGAGATGGACGTTCCCGCTGGCCGTCGGCAACACACTGTTCAATCTTCTGATCTGTGCTTTGATCACAGTGATGGTCAATGATGAAGCTTTGTGGAACGTCTCTCTGCAAAGCACCTTCAACGAGATTTTTGCAAAAGCAGGCTCCGATGATCTCATCACCTGGTCCAATAACAGCGGTTATGCTTTCATCCTTGTGGTTGTGGTTATCAGCGTCTGGGACTCCGTGGACGGTTTCCTGCGGAGCCGGGGTTCGAGACGGTAAACAGAAGAACTCCCCCTTCGGCCTTGAAGGGGGAGTTTCGTTTATTCTTTTACAGAGCCTACCGTAATGCCGCTGACGAAATATTTCTGCAGAAACGGGTACAAAAGCAGGATGGGCACCGTAGCCACCAAGAGTTGGGCCGCCCGCAGGGATTTATTGGAGAGTTTTCCCAATAGGTCCAGATCATCCTTGGTCAGCTTGCTGACGTCAATGGTGACGATCATCTGCTTCAGATAGGTCTGGAGCGGCCACAGCTTATTGTCGTTGAGAAAAAGGAGTCCCGTAAACCAGTCGTTCCAATGGAACACCACCGCGAACAGGGACAGAGTGGCCACCGACGCCATCGAGACGGGCAAATAAATCCGGAACAGCAGCGTCAGATGGCCGGCGCCGTCCATCATGGCAGACTCGATCATGCTTTTGTTGATCCCCCGGAAAAAATGCATCATCATCAGAATGTTGAAAATCTGCACCGCACTGGGCAGCACCAGGGACCAGAAGCTGTCGATAAGGCCCATGCTTTTGACGATGAGAAAATAGGGGATCAGCCCGCCGTTGAACAGCAAAGGTACAATGTAGAACCAGATGATGGTGTTGCGCCCCTTCATCTCCTGTGGGGTTTTGGATAAAGGATAGGCGGTCACCAGGATCAGCAGCAGGTTGATGGCCGTACCGGTCACCGTCCGCAGCACGGAAACGCCGAAGGCCTGGAAGAAGGCGGTGTTGCCGAACACCTTGCTGTATGCCTCCATGTTGAACCCAATCGGCACAACCGTCACCCGGTTGGCCAGAGTAGCGGCGGAATCGCTCAGGGAAACCGCCAGCAGATGGACAAAAGGAAACGCACACAGCAGGGCAAGCAAAGCAAGCAGCGTATTGTTCAAAAGCTCAAAAATACGGGAACCCGCCGATTTATCGTATGGCAAGGGTAGCACCTCCTGGGAGCTTTCCGTAGGAAAGCTTGCTTCGTAAGCATAGGCTGAACTTTGCCTCTGGCAAAGTTAACTTCGTAAGCTGGGGACGGCGGATTCGGCGTTGTTGGCGGTATGGAGGGGCCGGGGTAAGCAGGGTTTGCCGGGTCATGCTGCGTTTGCGGCAGGGGCTAGAGCTTGCCGGGGCGCTAACGGAACTGAGCGACTCTTAAACAGCAAATATCTGCGTTCTGCACCTGTAACGGAACTCAGACGCCCTTAGGAGTGAGAACGCGGTGTTTTTGCAGCAAATTTTGCCTGTAAGAGCTTCTCAGTTCCGTAAGAATTTAATTCGCGCATCATTCATCGGCTAAGCGTCGCGTAGTTCCGTTAGCGCCCAGCCAAACACAACCAACCCGTTGCCCCAGCACAGTTAGTAACCAAATCCAACCGCCTCCTGCCCCAGCCACATCCCCCGCCCCTAAAACAGCCGATATCCTGCAAACCGGGCAGCCGCCCAGTTGGACAAGGCGATAAACAATAAACTAACAACCGACTTGAACACCCCGATAGCCGCCGACATGCTGTACTGCATCTGGAGAAGCCCCTGCCGGTAGACGAAGGTGTCGATAATGTCCCCCGACTTGTACACCGCGGGGTTGTACAGCACCAGAATCTGGTCGAAGCCCGCGTCCAGGATGCTGCCCAGGCTTAAGGCCCCCAGCAGAATCATCGTTGGCACCAGGGAGGGCAGGGTAATGTAGCGGATTCTGCCCCACCGGCCCGCCCCGTCCATCGTTGCCGCCTCATACAGCTCCGGGTTGATGGTGGTCAGCGCCGCCAGATACAGGATCGCCCCCCAGCCGAAGCTTTTCCAGACCTCCGTGGCCACCAGCGTAAACTTGAACCAATCATTGTCCCCCAGGAAAAATACCGGCTGACCGCCAACCGCCTGAACCAAACGGTTGACGATCCCCTCCGTGGACAGCAAATCCATAAAAATCCCGCCGATAATCACCCAGGACAAAAAATGCGGCAGATACACAAAGGTTTGAACGGTCCGTTTAAAAAGTCTGCCCCGGGCCTCATTCAGCAGCAGTGCAAAGACGATCGGCGCCAGCTGGCCGAACAAAATCTTCAGCCCCGCGATGGCTACTGTGTTATACAAAATTTGCCCAAAGTCCGGCATCTGGAAGATGAAGGTGAACCACTCCAGCCCCACAAAGTCGGAACGGAGCATCCCCTTGGCCGGCATAAAATTCTGGAAGGCGATCACAACCCCATACATGGGGGCATAGGAGAAAATCAGCAGAAACACCGCTGAAGGCAGCAGCATGAGATACAGCACCGGGCTGTTGGCCAGGCCTGCGCTCCGGGCAGGTCTGCCAAGCAGGGCGGATATTCTCCGCCCCCCTTGCTGCCGCAACCCCCTCTCCTCCGCTCGCCCGGGTGGGCCGGACGCAGAACCACCGGGCTGCACCTCAGCCGCATATTGCCCAGTCCTGTGCTTGCCGCTTCCCTCCGCCTGCCGCCAGCTCTTGCCTGCCGCCGGCCGCCCACTTTTCACCGCAGCCTGCATCCCCCCTGCCGACCGCTCTACTTGTTGGCTTGGTACCATGCGTTAATCTCCTTGGTGATGTCGTCGCCGCCGCCCTTTTTCCAGGAGTCCACGAACTTGTCGAAGGCAGCAGCAGGCTCCTGGCCCATGATGATCCGGGCGAAGGTTTCCGCCTCCAGCTTATCCAGATACGCTTTCTTTTGGGTCATGGCCGGGGTAGGCACACCCGGGTACACATTGGCGGACACATAGCTGCCCTTCTCCCGCTCCAGCCAGGTGCTGAGCACGGATTGGAAGGCGTTCGGCCGCTGGGGTTCGGCGGACAGCCCGTCGTAATCATTAACCTCGCTGGCGTTCAGACCGTCCTTGCTCCCCTTCTGCAACGCTGCCGCAATCCGCTCCAGCCGGTTCACTGCCTCGGAGCCCAGCCGCCCCTGGAAGCCCCAGGCATTGGCGTCATTGTCCGGGAAGTCGTTGAACCAGCCCCAGCCCGGCTGCCCGTAGCTGTATTTGAACAGGCTGGCATTTTTCTCCGTGGGATTCAGCGGGGTTTGCAGGGCAGTCACTGGATACTTGAACTCATACTTGCCCGCCAGCTCCTTGCGGATCACCTCATTGCTGCGGTACAAGGAATCCAGCTGCATGTTGTATAAGGCAATGATTACCTCAGGCTGCTTATAGCTTTTGTTGATGGCCACCCCGTAATTGGACACCGTATCGATGATGACGCTGCGTTTGCCGTTGTCCCCCTTCAAGGTGGGCAAAGCCGCCATATTGGCCTTGGGCACATTCTTCCACATATCCGGGAACGGGAAATACACATTCCACCACTGCCCGTTGGTCCAGGTCAGGGTATTGCCAGACGTCAGGTCGCTGATGGTGTTGTCATTGTTCTTGGCGATGAATTCCCGGTTGATGTAGCCCTTGGCATACCAATCGTGGAGCTTCACCAGCGCCTCCTTCATCTGGGGCTGGATGCTGCCGTAAATTACCTTGCCGTCCCCGTCCAGCCGCCACTTCTTGGGCTGTGCATCGAAGGCCTGGGTCAGCAGATCAACCCCCAGCATATCCTTATCCAGCACCATGCCGGTGCCGTTGGGATACTTACCCTTGTAGGCGGCCAACACCTCCTCCATCTCCGCCAGAGTGGCGGGCACCGGCTTGCCCAGCTCCTCCAGAAGATCCTTGCGGATCCAGTTGGTGCTCCAATATGCCATCCGGTCGATCATTTTGGGGAAGGCATAAATTTTACCGTCGATGGTAAAAGGGGAAAACAGCTTGCCCTTGGCATCCTTCTGGGCCAGCTCAATCACATGCTTCAGCAGCGGGGAACCATGCTTTTCGATCAGATCGTTCAGCGGCGTCAGCACACCCTGCTGGGCTAAATTGCCGAGAACGGGTGCTTCGGCCCCGATCACATCAGGCAAACCGCCGCTTGCCGCTCCAATATTTAGCTTCTGCACATCAGTCTCCAGATTGGGGGTGATCCACTTGGGCTTGACGATAATGCCCAGGTCATTCTGAAGCCAACGGGTATAGCCGTTGTTCTCCAGGGAATCTCCCGGCTGGTAGACGGTTCCTTCGGTGTTGATCTTGTTCTGGGTAAAGGTTACCGGCGGATCGAACTTCTTAAAGCCGGCCCCGCCTGCTGTCCCTTTTCCCTCCGGCTGAACACTGCCTGCCGGACTCACACTGGCACCGGCCTGGGGCTCCGCCTTTTCCTCCGTCTCCGAACAGCCTGCGGCAAACAGCGCCAGCGCCAGTCCGGCGGCGGCCACCCTCCACGTTTTGCCCATTCCCGCTCCCCCTTTGGACCATCTTCATTTCGGCTATCGTCCAGAAGTCTGACCGACAGATAGGTAAATACATAAGGTTTCATTCCTTACCGGGAAAAGAGTGCCTTGGATGCTCAAACACGTTTTGTCGGCCTTGATTGGATCGGAATTATAAGGGTTCAAAGCCGCCAAAAAACTCGCCCTCATTCCACATGAAAATGTATTTACCCTCTCGTTTCATCTGCCAGACTGCTCAGCCGGTTGCTTCCATCTTAAGCAGCATGGCGCCCCCGCTCCACGCCCTTATCTAACCTTTCTTGCCTTCCCGTGACTATTTGCCGCAGCCGAAACATGATATCCTACATATATCCAACGGAGAAACCACATGTTTATGTAAGCGCAATCATAATAAAGAGAACCGTCCACAAGGGGGAAAACTGGCATGCGGCAGCTATGGAAATCATCCGTTGCCCGGAATATGATTGGCGGGTTCCTTGTGGTGCTGCTGCCATTGGCCGCCACGTACTGGTACACCAATGCGGCCAGCATGGAAGCTGTCCGGGAAGAGGTGGTGGCCTCCTCCTCCAAGTCCCTGTTGCTCCTAACCAGCCAATTGGAATCCACCCTGGGCAAATTCGAGAGCTTAACCTACTCGCTGGCCAGCGATAATGAGCTCAATGCCGTTAACCAGGCCCCCTACGAAACCGGGCATCTGTGGACCTACGTGCAGCAGCTGCGCCAGCTTCAATTTTACAGCAATACCGCCGATCTGGAGGGAGATATCACCATCTACCTGCGCGACAAAAACCGCAAGCTTTCCTCCAAAGCAGGCTTTGGCCCTATTGAAGAGGACGCCCCTCTATTTGTGCGAGAGATTGCCATAGCCGAAAAAAAATGGTTTTTCCGCATGAAGCCCGGTCGCGGCAATACCAGCCAGCCTCTCTCCCCCCAGGAGCGGGAGCAGCGCACCGTGCTGACCTTCGCCAGAGGCTCCGGCGTCCAGTCGGATAACGGAGTCATTGTCTCCGTAGATATTCCCGTGGCCCAGCTCCGGCCCCGGATGGAGGTGATGCAGGGGCGGGAACAAGGCACCGCCTTCATCTTCGGGGAACAAGAGGGCGATATCTTCTCCGCCGATGCCGGCACCGAGCTGTCCACGCTCCAAGCCGTCATTGCAGGCAAAGCCGAAACCACCGGACGTTTCACTTACTCCCACATGGGCCAAAAAAGCATCGTCCTCTTCGACAAATCTGCTGGCCCCGGCCTGACTCTGGGCATGCTGTTTGCCGAGAAGCAGATCATGAAGCCTATCCACCGTATCCGGGCCTGGACCATCGGCGTGCTGTGCGGCTCTGCGGCCCTTGGCCTGCTCTACACGCTGTTCGCCTACCGGAAGCTCCTGCGGCCGGTGCTGGTGCTGGTGGAGGCCATGGGCAAGGTCAGGCTGGGCCGGCTCAAAACCCGGATTCCAGACCCGCCGGCCAACGAGTTCGGCTTTGTTTATACCCAGTTTAACAACATGGCCGACGAAATCGATACCCTGGTCAACGAAATCTATGTGGAGCGCCTCAACCAGCAGCAGGCCCAGCTGAAGCTGCTTCAGTCCCAGATTAATCCCCATTTTCTCTACAACTGCCTCAACTTCATCTACCAGATGTCCATGGGCGAAAACAACGAGGCCGCCGCCAACATGTCCTTATATCTGAGCAAATACTTCCGGTACGCCACCAAAAGCGACGTCCACTATGTAAGCCTGCGCCAGGAGCTGGACAATATCGACGCGTACATCCAGATCCAGCGTTTGCGTTTTTCGGGGCGGATCACCTTTTCCATCGATATTCCCGATGCCTTACTCTATACGGCCATTCCCAGACTCACCCTGCAGCCCCTGGTGGAAAATGCCTTCGTCCACGGCATCGAGGCCGGCGACGGCAGCCCCAAGCATATCGCCATCCGCGGGCACCGGGAAGAGGCGTGCATCCATCTGACTGTGGAGGATGACGGCAAGGGGGTTACGCCGGAGGAACTCAGCCGGCTGCAGCAAAGCCTGGAAACCATGGAGCATGAGGAGTTCGGCTGCGGGCTGAACAATACCCATTGGCGGCTTGCCCTGCGGTACGGGCCGGGAGCCGGACTGAAGCTGGAGCGCAGGCAGACCCACGGCCTGACTGTCCATATAATGATTCCTGCAGAGGAGGAACGGCCCCGTGTACAATCTGCTGATTCTTGATGATGAGCCTGCGGTGGTAAACAGTCTGGCCCACAATATCGATTGGGAGGAGCAGGGCATCGCCCATGTGTTCAAAGCCACCTCCGCCGTCCAGGCGCTGGAGCTGATGCGGGAATACCGGACCGATCTGGTGATATCGGATATCCGGATGCCCGGCATGGACGGTCTGGATTTTACGGAGGCCATCCGCAGTCTTTCGCCCCACACCAAGGTGATTATTATCTCCGGGCTGGATGAGTTCCGTCTGGCCCAACGGGCGATTCTGCTGAATGTCTTCCGCTATATGACCAAACCTGTCCCCTACATGGAGCTGGTTCAGGCTGTGCAGGAAGCACTGACAGCACTGGAGTCGGAGCTGGAGCAGCACCAGCTGCTGGAGAATGCCGGGTTGGCTATGGACAGCGCCCGCCCCATTCTACAGGAGCGTTTCCTGCAGCAGTGGATCGTCCGTGGAGGGGGCAAAACCGCCAAGGGTCCTACCTCCCTTGATCCTTGCGGCCTGGAGATCCGGGAGGATGACCCCTGCCTGCTGCTTCTGGTCCGGGTGGATGAATGGCCCCGGGAGGATACGGACCCGTACCAGCGGCTGAAGCTGCAGAAGCTGGTGGGGGAGATTCTGTTTCATGGCACACCGTGCATCATGTTCAATGACTTCGAACGTCAGCTTGTGGTGCTGGTGCAGCAGAACAGCGAGGCCAAGCTCCAGGCTGCCAAACGCTATATGGAGGGGATGGCCGAGCTTCTGCTCAGCACAGCCAAACGTTCCTTGGGATGTACCCTGTCGCTGTTTTGGAGCGGGCGTTTTTTTGCAGCGGGGACTGTTCATGAGGAATATATCCGTCTGAAGGAACGGGCCAGGTTCACGCTGGCCTGGGAATCGGGGATTATCCAAGGAGCCGCTCCAGAAGCGGGAGGCTGGGATGAGGAGGAGCAATCGCTGTTTGGCTATCCCGGCTTCGAGCAATGGGTGGAGCGGCTGGATAAGACCCAGGCGCTCTATCATCTGCGGCATTGGTTCGACGGTGACGGGGGAATGAAGCCAGCCCGGACCTATGATATGCTGCTGCTTCTGTACAATACGGTATCCGCCAGCCTGATCAAAGCCTCCCTGAAGCGGAAGGTTCCCCTTCAGGAGTGGGCCAAGGAGGAAACCTCCATTTTCTATGCCATGCAAATCCCCGCTACTGTGTCCCGTCTGCGCGCCTGGGCTCTCCGGGTGACGGAGCTGTATATGGACTATATGCTGGAGCGCTCCCAGCATGCCACCAGCCGGCTGTTGGCCCAGGCCAAACAGCTTATTAACAGCGGGCTGCTGGAGGATTTTACGGTACAGGACATTGCCATGAAGCTTCATGTGCATCCCAATTATTTATCCCGGCTCTTCACCAGGGAAACGGGCATAACGCTAACGGAATATACCGTGATGCTGCGGATGGAGAAGGCCAAGGCGCTTCTTGCCTCTCCCGGGTGGAAGGTGTTTCAGGTGGCGGAGGAGGTGGGCTACGTAAGCGTCTCCCACTTCAACCGGACCTTCAAGCGCCACACCGGTATGAATCCGAAGGAATATCAGACGTCTCTGGCGGTGCCGGAGCAGTAGGCGCTGCGGCCCCAAGCAAAATTTGGCACAAAAATTATCCTTTTTGACACGATCGAAATGGCTATTAAGTATAAGATAAGAGGGTATCAGGTCCTTGATACTCCTTTTTTTGTATATGCTTGCATTCAAAAGCGGCAGATATGCTCAGGGGCTTGAGGTGAACAGAATCATAAATTAGAAGGGAGAAAGAGAATGAAATTAAAACACGCACCAATCAAGAAAGTCACTGCCGCTTGTTTGAGCGGGTTGATAGCGCTTTCAACAGCAATGACAGTGGGCGGAGGTACGGCACAGGCAGCCTTTAACGGGGCAGACATTCCTGCATTTCCCGGTGCGGAGGGCGGCGGCGCTTATACCAGCGGCGGCCGGGGCGGCGATGTGTACATCGTTACCAATCTGGAGGACAATGAAACCGGTAACCCCCTAATTGACGGCTCTCTTCGTAAGGGGATCATGGAAACCCCGGCAGGGGGCCGTACCATTGTATTTCATGTATCCGGTACCATTCAATTGAAGAGTACTCTTCGCATTAGCGGCAAGAATCTGACCATCGCCGGACAAACTGCGCCAGGCAACGGCATCACCCTTGCCGGGTATGAAACCAATATCAGCGACTCCGAAAATATCATCATTCGTTATATGAAATTCCGTCCGGGTGCTACTAATGTCCATACTGGAAGCGATTCCATGGACGCGCTGTGGGGACGGGATAATAACTATTTTATCATCGACCACTCCTCCTTCAGCTGGAATACAGACGAGACGCTGTCCCTCTACCGGGGCCAGAATGGTACAATTCAATGGTCAACCGTATATGAAAGCCTGACCCTCTCAGGCCACTCCAAGGGGCGCCACGGCTACGGCGGTATTGCCGGCGGAGACAAAACCACCTTCCACCATAACCTGTATATGAACCACACCTCCCGGAATCCCCGGTTTGGCGGCGGTTATGGCGGGAAAGCGGACAAGGATCATGTAGCGGTAGTGCAATTCTCCAACAATGCCATTTACAATTGGGGCTTTAACGGTCCTTACGGCGGCGGCTTTAACTTTGTCAACTACATGAACAACATCAACATTGCCGGACCTGGTACACGGGACAATGTGAAGGACCAAATCATTGACGCCGGTGAAAAGGGCAAGCTGGGCGGCTTCTATGTTGCCGGAAATAGCATTAACGGTAAAACCACAGGAGTATTGGACGCCACCTATACACCTTATTTCAAGTTCTCCGGCGACTTGGACGGGGATCAAAAGACCGTGGTACGAACAACACCATACCGTTCCGGAGACAGTACGGGTGTCACCAAGAACGTCTATAACGCAGGCTTTGATGCTTATCTGGATAACAGCATCACCGAGGCCAATAGCGCCCTCTTGGAGAGCATTCTGCAGAAGGCCGGGGCCACCTATCCCCGCCGTGATGCTATTGATGCCCGGATTGTGGCGGAGGTAAGGAACGGCCTGGGAAGATATGTGAACGTGGAGCAAGAGGTAGGGGGTTATGTATCTCCCTTCGGCGTCATTGAAGCCGAACATCCGGCAGATTATGACACCAACCTGAACGGCATCGCCGACTCCTGGGAAAAGGCCAAAGGCATCTGGGGTGTGGCAGACGCTTATAAGACTGCAGCACCTAACGGTGGAGGCTACACCTGGCTGGAGCAGTACATGAACGGCCTCGTAGATATGGAGCATGTTGCCGAAAATCCGGAGGTGACTTTGGCAGCGCCTCTAAATCAGACCATATTCACGGACGACCAGGACGTGCCTGTGGCAATCACAGCTGCATCCAACTTTGGGAACTCCATTGCCAAGGTTGCTGTGTATAACGGATCTGAATATCTGGGAGACGCCACGCCTGCAGGCGAAAATTATGTGTATACCATTCCAAAAGATACATTGAATGACGGTACCTATTTCATTTCGGCAAGAGCAACGGATTCCAAGGGCAACGCCACCCAGTCCACTGCAGCGACAATTCATGTGAATACCGTCAGCGGCGCATTGGCTCAGGACGGCTGGGCATCCCGTGATATCGGCGATCCTGATCTGGATGGCTCCGCCAGCCTGACAGACGGCGTAATGACCGTTAAGGGCAACGGCAAGCTGGGTATCAGTGAAGGAAGCAATGAGACCTCAGGGGAATATTATTCTCAAGCCGAGGACGACTTCCACTATGTTTATAAGAAAGTAACCGGCGATACGGAAATTGTCACCAAGCTGGAATCCATCGGCGCAGTAGACAATCATGCATTCACAGGCCTCATGATCCGGGACAACCTGCAATCCGACAGCGCGGCGGCCATTCTGGGCATGTCCTGGGTGAAGATCTCCAAAGCATACTGCTGGTCCGCTTATCTGGCTGCACGGCCGACCAATGGCGGCAATATGGATGTTCTGACGGAAACATTGGATTCGGTGGCTGCGGCTAAAGCAGCCGGCATCGATCTGGTGGCAGATATTGGGTTTAAGAAAGCAGGCGTGGAACAAGGATACTGGCTTAAGCTGAACCGCACCGGCGATGTTTTCACCGCTTACGGGTCCATTAATGGCAGTGACTGGACCAAAATCGGCGAACGCACCGTACCGATGAATGAGTCTGTTTACGTAGGCTTTGCTGTAGACAGCAATGACGTCGCCAATAAGATTGAACAGCTGAACTATGCGAAGTTCTCCAATATCCAGCTGACAGGCGAGGTTGGATACGGCTTGTCCATCGGCGAGGAAAAAACCGGCGGCGCCGGTTATACCCGGGATATCACCATTACAAAGGGCTCTGTGCCGGAGGATGCGTACCTGGCGGTTCAATTTACCGAAGGTACAGGCGAAGCTGCCAAGGTTTCCGTGGTGGTCACTTCCCTGTCCGATAACAAAGCAACCGTCTCCTACCAAAAGCCCGGAACCAAGATTGAAGCATGGCTGGTCAGCGGTATGCCGGATTTGACAGGCGAGGACCTGAATACGGAAGTCTATGCACACAGCAGCACCAACTAAGACTGGAGGAGGCAGAACATGAGACGAATGAAACTTGCAGTGCTGGCATTGGCGCTGCTTCTGTCCGCCTTCTCCGCCCCAATCGCCTCTGCAGCGGCAGCCGTTAAGGCTGTTTACAGTGGCGGAGTGGTGGAGGTATCCGGCAGCGGTTTTGCAAGCAGTGAAGCCTATACCGTACGTGTGGTTAATCAGGCGGAAAACTATGTTCAAGCTATGGCCCAAGCCACAGCAGATGCCAACGGAGCCTTGAAGGTATCCGTCACAACCGGAAAATTGAGTGCGCTGGAGCAATTCCGCGTATATGTGAACAGCAAGGACGGTGCTTTGGCCGCACAAGCTTTGTCCATCACCGGCAGCGTTGTTCCTCCTGTCAAAACCTATAAGGTTGTTTATCATGGGAACGGACAAACCGGCGGCAGCGTTCCTGTTGACGAAAAGCAATACAAGCCCGGTGACGAAGCTGTGGTACTGGGAAATATAAATCAATTGTCCAAAAGCGGTTATACCTTCGCAGGCTGGACCACGGATGCCACAGTTACAGGCCACGTATATGCGGCAGGCAGCAAGCTTGTAATGGGAGCCGGCGACTACAACCTGTATGCCAAGTGGAATGGGGTGGAGCAGCCTTCCAGTCCCGGCGGAGGTTCCTATTCACCCCCCGCTACCACCGATGAAAAGATTGCCGAAACGGCAAAGGACGGGATTTCCACAGCTTCTGTGTCGGTTAAGGGAGCATTGGATGCCGCAACTGGAAAGTGGACAGCCGCCCTCTCCGAGAAAACGGGAGCTACTCTTCTCGAAACCGCCAAAAAGGCGGAAAGCTCCGGCAATAAAGCGGTGGTGGAAATAAAAGCCGCCACCGATTCCACAGCCTCCCCCACCTCCATGGAGCTGACGCTTCCAGCCGGTTTGCTGGGGCAAATCAGCAAGGAGACCAAAGCGGATGTGCGGATCGATGCGGGAATCGGCCAGCTGCTGCTTCAAGCACAGACTGTACAGGAAATTGCCGGTCAAGCGGGAACCAATCCTGTGACGCTTACCGTCAGCAAGGTGGACACCACGCTGCTGCCTGCTGCAGCACAGACTGAAATTAGCGTCGGGCCGGTGCTGGATATTGTGCTGAAGGCAGGCAATACTCCCATCACCAGCTTTGGCGGAAAACAAATCGAAATCAGCATTCCGTATACCAAAAAGGCCGGTCAGGATTCCAATGCCATCATTGTGTACTATGTGAATCAGGCAACCGGCAAGCTGCAGGTGATGAGAGGCGCTTATGAGGAGTCAGGCGCCAAGGTCTCCTTCACAACCTCCCACCTGTCCGTTTATGCAGTGGCTTACAATAAGGTGAGCTTCCAGGATGTGAAGGCCTCCGACTGGTTTGAACAGGCCGTTACCTTCATAGCCGCCCGGAAGATTACCGACGGCACAGAGGAGAACCTTTACAGCCCAGGGCAATCTCTGACAAGAGGCCAATTCGTTGTACTGCTAATGCGTGCTTATCAAATGGAGCCGATGGCCGGCGCAGCCGATAACTTCGCCGATGCAGGCGGTGCCTACTATACCGATTACCTGGCTGCTGCCAAACACCTGGGCATTGCCGAAGGTGTAGGCGACAACCGCTTCGCTCCGGAGCAGGAGATTACGCGGCAGGAAATGTTCACCCTGCTGTACAAGAGCCTGAAGCTGATTCAGGAGCTGCCGGAGGCTTCCGGAAGTCAGAAGCTGTCTGACTTCAGCGATGTGGATCAAGTCGCACCTTGGGCAAAGGAAGGCCTGTCCCACTTCGTCCAAGCAGGAGCCGTTAGTGGCAGCAACAACCAGCTTTACCCCGGGCAGACTGCAAGCCGGGCGGAGATGGCCCAGCTGCTGTACAACCTGCTGAAGCCTTAATCTATTTTTAACTACCGAAAAGAGCCGGCTGCTTCGCGCAAGCCGGCTCTTTCATTATTTTCATAACCCCTAAATCCCCAGCTCCTGCATCCTCGCAAGAACCGCCTTCACCCGGCTGTCCATATCCTTCGCACCGTTCCCCGGCCGGGGAAGCAGCAGCTCGCTGACAATAGCCCCGTCGCGCATAAACAGGATCCGTCCGGACCGCGCCGCAACCTTGGCGTCATGGGTCACCAGCACCACCGTGGTCCCCTCTTCGTTTATGGCGGCCAGCAGCTCCATTATCTCCTCTGCCGCCGACGAATTCAGTGCTCCCGTAGGCTCATCGCCGAAAATCACCTGCGGATTGCCCATTAAAGCGCGGCAGATCCCTGCCCGCTGAAGCTGGCCGCCCGATACTTGGGCGGTCTCTCTTTTTTCCAGCTCCGCAATCCCCGTTTTCTTCATCAGCGCCCTAGCCTTCTCCACAAGTCCTGAGGCGTTTTTGCGGTTGTCCCGCATGGATGGGAGGATGATGTTGTCCAGCAGGTTCAGATTCTTTAAGAGGGTGGGCTGCTGGAACACAAAGCCCATCCGGGTACGGCGGAGATCCGCCAGCTCCTGCTCGGGCAGGGCCGACAGCTCCTTGCCTTCGAAGATTACCTGTCCTCCGTCGATGCTGTCCATGCCGCTTAAGGCGTACATCAGGGTGGATTTGCCCGAGCCCGACGGACCCATCACCGAAACAAACTCCCCCTCCCGGATTTCCACGGATACCCCATCCAGGACTCTGGCCTTTTCAATGCCGGCTCCGAAGGATTTGACTATTTGCTCACCGCGTATCATCGTTTTCATGGTCTACTCCTTCATGTACCGGGATATTTGAATGTCACCTGCTCCCCGGGTGCCCGCCACAGTGGCCAGCATAACCGAAGCTGCCATCGCCAACGGACAAACCAGATAAGCCGCTAGGGGATTCACCGTAAACTCGAAGGCTGAGGCGCCAAAGGAGGAAATCGCTGCTCCCGCCACCACCTCGCCCAGGGTGTTGGCCAGAATCAATCCAAGCACAATGGCCACTACCAGCACGGCTGCTGCGCGAGAGGCGTATTGCCTGGCTATATCCGCCGCCGTAAAGCCCAGTGCCTTCAGAATGGCAATGGAGCTTCTGTCCTTGGCCATCAGCAGCTTCATAAACAATAGCGTAACCAGGAACATAAGCGCCAGGGCAACGGCAAAGGCGGCATAAGCTGCCTTACCGACAGCACGGATGGTGGAGCCGAAGGTTTTGGCCATATACGCCTCAATATCCGACACCTTGGCATACCCGAAGCGCTCCGCATATTCCCTCACCTTGCCGGGGACAGCCGCCGGATCGGCCAGCTTGGCATAGATAACGCTGCGCATGGTTTCCCCGCTTGTTGCCCCAAACACCGCCTTGGCCGTTTTGCCGCCATTGGTAATGTCTGAATAAAGGCCGCATACGGTTAGGATGCTTTCTTTTCCATCCACGAGGAGGGTCAGGGTATCGCCCACACCTTTGCCCAGCTCCTCCCCGTTCAGCACAGACAGCGCAATTTCGCCGTATGCGGTGGGGGCCCGGCCCTTGGCATAGCTGACCGGAAAGACCTCATGGTCCCCCAGCTCCACATACAACCGCTCCTCTGCGCCATTTGCCGAACGGGCGGTAAAGCTCCGTGTGGTCAATACGGTATGCTGCGTTACGGCATTGTCACCCTCCAGCGCCTTGGCAATGCCGGCGGACTTGCCGTCAATATCGTCAGTTTGCTGCAGGTCGAAGCGCAGGTCCGCCTGCCCGATGCCCATATAAGTGCTGAAGCGCTCCGAGGAAATGGTGCTGTACAGGTTCTGGGGCACGGTCATAATAAACGCCGCGATCACCAGCACCGCAAGCATGGTAGCATAGAGCTTCTTGCGGGAGAGCACATCTTTGATCCCCAGGAATAGGTTCGTATCCATCAGCCTGCTTCGGCTTAAGCTGATACCACCGGTTTTGCGTGACCGCTCCTGCGGCATACCGAACCGGATGGCCTGGGCGGCAGAAATCCTCTTAAACCGGGCCAATACCCGGCTCACATAAGCCAGGATTACCAGGAATACCAGCAGCACGCCTGCCAGACCCGCCAGCAGAGCCGTCCCCTCATGCCCGCTTTCACCCATAGACAGCCTGATCTGCTCCAGCAGCAGCCCCTTGAACAGCAAGGATAATGAATATCCCAGAACACAGCCAATAGCAGCAATAGCTGTATATTTAGCCAGATACAGTTTTTTGATGTCGCTTACCCGAAGCCCGATGGCTTTCAGAACACCGATTTCCCGGTAATCCTCCTCGATCTTGGCCAGCAGGGTGAAACGGATGCACAGCATGGCGACGGCCACCACCAGTGCGCTCATCAATAGAATTACCGCGATCATCATTCCGTCGGAAATGGCATTGAGCATTCTGAACAGCGGATAGGTTACCGTCGGACCGTTCGCTTCCATCCCTGCGGAAGCATAAGCCGCTTCGAAGGCCCCCAGCTCCGACAGCTCCTTCAGCCGGAATTCAATCAAATATTCAATGCTGCCCTGGTTGCGAAGAGCCGCATAATCCTCCCCGCTGACCAGAAACCGCTTGGAGGAGGACAGGGTGGAATTCATCTGGGAATCCCGGAGAAAGCCGGCCACCGTCAGCTCCCGACTGCCGATCACGGCTTTATCGCCAACCCTTGCGCTGTGGTCCTTCATATAGGCAACCGGAACGTACAGCTCTCCTGCCGCCGGGCGGATGATGTTCCCATCCAGGTCCAGCAGATAGTCGAAGCGTTCACTTTGGGTGCTGAAGCCGTTGTCCTGGGCGCTGTCGGCCAGGGATTCCCCGCCCAATACGATCCTCGCCCCCTCCACATTCAGAAACTCCAGCACCTGGTAAGCCTCCACATTGCTGTTCCGCTCCGCAAAAGCGGCAAGCCGTTCCCGGTCCAGAGGACCCGCATGCATCTGCATAAAATGAGGGGTTTTGGCCTTCACCATCATGGCATCAATGGACCCGGTCAGCTGGACGGCAAGCAGCGCCGCCAGTGACACCAGCATAGCCGCCGCCCCAACAAACAACGTGGTAATCAAGGTGGTCGCCTTGCTCTTCCGCACATCATTGCGGATCATTCTCGCGAACATCATACCCCTCCTACTTCCAGCCTCTTCACGGACTTCACCTGGTACAGCAGAATCGAGGTCAGGCATAACAGTCCTCCGGCCACCATAATCAGAAGCCCCGTACCTCTGCCCGCACCTGTGCCGATCAGCCTTCCGATATTTCCCGCAAGAGCTCCCCCGTCTGTCAGAAGCGGGTTAAACACATAGTCCGCCAATACGCCCGAAACCGCATAAGCCGCCACATACCCCAGCTGGGAAATCAGCCCGATCAGCCCCCAGGCTCTGCCTTGTTTGCTGTTCTCGATATTGGTGCGGGTCAGGAAATCCAGGCTGGCATTGGCGAAGGGCAGCATAGCGAAGAAGAAAAAGCCCGCCGCGCTGATCCATACCATACTCTCCCTCATGCCAAAGGCCGCCATTCCCAGCCCGGCAAAAAACAGGGAAACGGAAAGCAGCTTCACGTAGCCTTTTTTGATGGGCAGAATGCCAACAACAACGCTGGTGACCAGCATCCCCGACGCAGCGATGGTGATGATGGTTCCCAATGCGGCACTATCCGAAAAAGCCAGCACCAACGGCGTGGCGAGGGTCTGGATGAAACCCAGGAAAAAGGTAATGACCGAGGCTATCATGACCAGAACCAGCACACCCCTGTTTTCAGAAACGGCAGCCCAGCCCTCCTTCAATTCCCGGACAAAGGATTGGGGGGAACTATTCCATTGTGAAGCAAGGCCCTTGCGCACCACCAAGGTGGAGGTGACGGTTAGGAAAAAGGTGCATATATCCAATAGAAGAAGCAGCTTAATATCCGCTACCGTGAGCAAAAACCCGGCGATCACCGGCGAAATAAGAAACTTGGCGGACCCGGCCAGCTGGACAAAGCCGCTTGCCTTGGTGAATTGCTCCGGTGTAAGCAAATCCGTCACAGTAGCCTTGTAGGCAGGGTCCAGGAGGGAGGAAAAGATGGAGCTGACCGTCACTCCCAGGTAAATCTGCCACAGCTGCACCTCGCCGCGCAGCATACAAACCAGAATAAACACCAAACCCAGGGCAGAGAGACTATCCCCCAGCACCATCAGCAGCCGGCGGTCATAACGGTCCGCCAGCACCCCGGATATAGCGCTTAGCAGCAGTCCAGGCATAAAGGCAAACAAGGTAACAAGCGCTACTGCAGAGGCCTTGCCTGTCAGACCAAATACAAATACGCCCAGGCCAAAGGAGGAAAGCCCGCTGCCAATGGCAGAAACCAGCTGGCCTGACCACAGCAGCATAAATTTTCCGAAGGGATTCCCCGTCCTACTCATGGCCGCCTTCCCCTCCGAACATCCGCATGGCAGGCGCCAGGCTTCCCGGCTTTGCTCCCAGCAGCCGCTCTATGTTGTGGATGAGCGCCGGAATACGTGCTGCCAGCTCCTCCTCCGTCAGACCGGCTCCATCGTCAAATACCGTATTGGCATAGATCACCACCATCTCCATACATTCGTAAGGATGTGGTGTGTTGAACAGCCCTTCCTCTATCCCATCCCGGATCATGTCTGCCAAGATAGGGGTTAAGCCGCTGACGATCATCCGCTGGATCTTCTGGTGCATCAGCGCGTTCTGGGGCTTGTGGATATGCTCCATCACCTCTTCACCGCCTCCGCCGCCTACATTCATGGATACCACGGTGCGAATGATCCGCTCCACGACCGGTATGCTCTTGTGACCCGCTACCTCCCGGGCTGCAGCCATCAGCCGGGTATTGTACCGTTCGATGAGGGCGTCCATAATATCCTCTTTGGACTTGAAGTGGTAATACAGCGTGCCCCGGGCAATGCCCACCTTCTCCAAAATATCGTTGGTGCTGGTGCCGTCGAAGCCCTTCTGGCCAAACAGCTCATCCGCCGCATCCAGTATTTCATCCCTGCGTTCCTCGGGTTTCTTCACTATTCTCATGGTGTGCTGTCCCTCCCCGAATTTTATAGACCGACTGTCTGTCGGTAATATCATGACATATCCCCCTTGTGATTGTCAAGGAGGTGTATGCCTCTGGGAGAGTGTGTTTGCCGTCTTAGAAGGGGCTGGCTAACTCCTGCGTGCTGCCTTACCTCCCTCCAGGTGAGTGGTTAAATTTCTAACGGCGGTGAGAGACGCTATTTGCCCCAAAACGGGGTGCTGCAAAATCTAACGGAAGCAGGAGACGTTATTGGGCTAAAAAAGGGGGTTCGGCGGGGTAAAAAGCTCAAATAGCGGCTGTGGCCGCCGTTAGATTTTTTGAAGCGGTGTTTTCGCTGAAATAAGGTCTCTGGCCGCCGTTAGAATCTGGCAAATAAATATTCATCGAGTTTCATTCCTTACCGGGAAAGAAGTCTCTTGGAGGCTCAAAAGCCGCCAAAAAACTCGCCCTCAAGTCACTTCTTCCCTCCCAGTCATTCCACAAGAATATTTATTTGCTCGTTTAGCCCCAAGCTTCTAAACCAGCTCCAGCAGCCCCATCTCCAGGCAGGTTTCCAGGTCGAAGGTTTTCACCCCAGCTGTAAAGCGGATGCTGATTTCCTTATGCGTCAGACCGGAGATGGTGCCGCTGCCGAACACCCGGTGCTTGACGGACTGCCCCTTGGCCAGGTCGGACCGCTGGCGGACGGCGTTGGAATTGGCGGCAGCCTGCCGGCGAGAAGCCCGCTGGGTGTTCGCACCTTGCCGGGACGCGGCAGTCTGTTTCCTTTGCTCTGCTATCTGTTTGCTCAGCCCCGAAGCCTGTTTATTCTGCCCTTCCGCCCGTTTGCTCTCTGCCTGCTGCTCCGGCGGATTGAGGATATTCCTCACATCGCTGATAAACCGGGATTCGGAGGTTTTTTCCCCGTCCCGCTCCTTGTAGGAGATCATCTGGAGGTTCACCTTGGCCCGAGTCATGCCTACATAAAACAGCCTGGCCGCCTCCTCCATCAAGGCCTGCTTCACCTCCGGCGTCCCCCGGTCATCGTCCTTGGAGGGAATAACCCCCTCCACCAGATCGATCATGTACACATGCTCGAATTCCAGACCCTTGGCGCTGTGGAAGGTGGAGAAGGTGACGGCATTTTGCCCCTTGCGCCGTTTGGATTTCTTGAGCTCCGCCTCCAGATGCTTCAGCCGCTCGTGGAATTGCACCATGGTCTCCAAACCCTCTGCAATCCCCTCCAGCGTGTTCAGAATCCCCAGCAGATACTCCTTGCGGAAGCCCAGCCGTTCGCACATCCGCTCGATGGCTTTTTCGTAACCCAGCTTCCCGCGGATGGTCTTGATGGCATCCAGAGGGGGAGTGCCACGCATCTGTTCGAAGGTTTCCTTGCATTCCTGCAGAAGCTTCACCTGGTAATCCTGGATGGGCGCATACTGCTGGAGGTTATCGAACACGGACTCATTGTTGTCGATGCCTCTTACGGACTCCATCTGCTGGCGGGTAATGTACGCGTTCAGCTTCAAATGGATTTTCTCCAGAATATCCGTCCGTTTGTCCGAAAAGGTTAACCGCATAAAATTCAATACGTCCTCAACCATCCAATGGCTAAAGAACCGGACATCCGCATCCTTCATATAAAAGGGGATCCCCGCCCTGTCGAAGGCGTTCATGAGCGCAATGGAGGAGGAATTGTTCCGGTACAGAATCGCCGCTCCGCTAAGGTCCTCAATGCCTTTTATCTCCTGAACAAGATACTGGGTTTGGGATTCATAACGTGAAAAGCTCTTGTGCTTAATCCTTCCGCGTGAAGGATTATGGGTGAACATATTCTTGGCGTAGCGGTTCTTATTGCGCTTAATAAACGCATTCGCCACATGAACAATCCCCTTGGACGAACGGTAATTTTGCTCCATATAAAGAATGGCCGCATTGGGATACACGTCCCGAAACCGGAGGAGGTAGGAGGGTTCGGCTCCCCGCCAGCTGTAGATGGACTGATCATCATCCGCCACAATGCACAGGTTCCCATGCTCCCGGGCCAGCTTCTCGGCAATGGCATGCTGGACCAGGGAGGTATCCTGGCCTTCGTCGATGAGAAGGTAATCGTAGCGCCGCTGGTATTTGCGCAGCAGCTCCCCGTCCTCCTCCAGCGCCAGCTCCGCCCAAGTGAGCATATCGTCGAAATCCACCAGCAGGCTGGAATGCCCCGACTGCTTAAACCTCTCGTACTCCTGGAGAACCAGCTCCGCCTGGGGCACATCGCATTTAACGGACTTCCACTCGTCCGGCGGCAGCATCTTGTTTTTGATAAAGCTGATATAGGTGGTCAAATCCTCCAGCTGGTCATCCGTTATCCGCTCGCGGGCAACAGAGCTGTAGAGGTCCCGGAGAATGATTTTTTTGTGGAGGGGCAGCTGGCCGTTCTCCTGGAGGATTTCCTGCTCTTCTGTGGAGATGTCGCCCTCAATGATCTTGAAGGTCGTTTTCCTCTTCCAGAAATACTCCCGCATCACCTCGAAGGCGAGGCTGTGTATGGTGGAGAAGTCCACAGGCGGCAGCTCCGGGAAAAACCGGCTGAACCGCTCCTTCATATCCATTGCCGACGCCTTGCTGAAGGTGACCGCCTTAATCCGCGAAGGGGCCACCCCCTTCTCCTGTATTAAATAGCCGGTCCGCATAATAATCGTTGTGGTTTTGCCGGAGCCAGGTGTAGCTAACAGCAGCATCGGCCCTTCGGTTTGCACCGCGGCCTTCGCTTGCACCTCATTCAATTCCACACCAAGCTCCGCTTTTTTCCGCTGAAAAAATCCGGCTGTGTCTCTCATACTCTTCCGTTCCTTTCTTTTGCTAAACCCTTACTGGCATTATATCATGTTGTGCAAGAGCAGAAAAAAACCGGGCGGACATCAGAGTACCTGACATCCATCCGGCTGAAACGGAAAAGCTGCCGCGAAGTGAGCGGGTTTTCAGATACGACTTAGAATATGGTAGGCACCATTCCCCCGTCCATCCGGATTGGAGAGCCCCTGAACGCAGACGCATGGGGGCTGCATAGGAATACAGCCAATCTGCCGATTTCCGCAGGGCGGATAAACCGCTGAATCTCCGATTGGGGCAGGCTGGAAGCCATAAACGCCTTTTCTTTTTCGGAAAAGGTCAACTCTTCGTTAGCATACAACCCCTCTATGATGTTCTGCACCTGCTCGGACAGGGTTGGTCCAGGCATAATCGTGTTCACCGTCACCTCTGTCCCCCTGGTTAAATCCGACAAGCTTTTGGACAGGGACAGCAACGCGGATTTGGTCATGGCATATTGCGGCATTTGACCGGAGGGCATAACCGCCTCTTCACTGGCGATGAACAGCACCCGGCCGGATTGATTATCTATCATTTGGGGCAGATAGAATCGGGACAGGCCATGGGCGGCAAAAACGTTGGTGCGAAAGTATCTCTCCAGCACCGCATCATCCACATCCTCATGCTTCATAAGCTCGTAGATGCCCATATTGTTCACCAGAATATCCACCTGGGGGAACTTCCGGAACAGCGCTTCCCGCTGACCAATGTCCACAAGATCAGCTGCGGCATTCTGCGGGCTGGTATCGGGGAAAGCAGATTTCAGCTCCTTCACCGTCTGCTCCGCTTCCTCCTCGCTGCGGCCGTTCACATATACATGCACACCTTCTTTGGCAAGCTCAAAGGCGATGGCCTTTCCGATCCCTTTGGTTGAACCTGTAACCAGAGCTGTTTTGTTGTGTAATCCCATATCCATGCCAGATGTCTCCTTCCAAGGCAGTTTGTTCAATGGATCGAGACTATCTTACCTTGGAGGGACGGCTGAAGTAACTAGCGGGCAACGCCAACATTCTAGCTGGACACGCCAATCACTATTCTCGGTTAAATGATGCCAACTCCGGAATGAAGCAAACGCCAATTGGAGGGGGTATCGCCTTCCCAGGACCGGAACGCCCGGTAGAAGGAATTCTGGTCTTCGTAACCGATAAGGAAGGCCACCTCCTTCAGGTCCAGTGACGGGTCCGTCAGGTATATCCGTGCCAGCTCATGCCTGGCTTCGGATAAAAGAAGCTTGAAGCTGGTATTTTCCCCGGCCAGCTGGCGCTGCAGAGTACGGGCACTTACCCCCAGCTCCCTGGCAACTGTCTGCACATCCGGAACCCCGGCGGTAAGGCTGCGTTTTAGAATCCATTTCACGGCTTCGGTTGTGGAGCGGGACTGCTGCTCTTCCAACGAACGCTCCACAGCGGGAGTCAGAATCTCCAGCAATTCATCATTGTACGTAAGAAACGGCCGGTCCAAATCCCTGCGTTGCAGCACCAGCCGGTTGTTGGACGCACAGGTCCGTACCGGACATCCGAAATATGCCTCCAGTGCCTGCACATCTCCCATCGCCTGGGCAAATTCCACCCCCCGCGCGGTAAGCGGCAGTCCTGTTCCCCGGCGGCCCAGCTCCAGGAGGAATGCCAGTGTGATGCCAGTGAGCACGGGTGGTCCAGCTTCACCGGGAGTTGACCAGGCCAATTCAATGATGCAGGAATCCCCTTCCTCGGTGATCCGCAGGCTTTCGGGAGGACACATCTGTTTATAACGGACCATCCGGTTCAGCGCATCGCCGTAACTGCGGGCATGATAGGTTGCCAGGACGGAGGGAGGGTATTGGGCGGTTTCAAAGGCAGCCGCCAGCCGGATGATGGCTTGCGCCGTGTCCCCGGTAACATCCGCATAGGCCTGCCACACGGCATAATATTGGGGTGCAGTCAGGACCGGCTGCGTCGCAACACTAAGCGGCAGCCCCGCTTTAAGGGCTATTTCCTCTGCAGCAATGCCCAGTTGGCCCAAGCCGGCCCAGATGCCAGGGGGCATTCTAATATTCATCACACGTTCCCAACCTTCCTGTCCAGCAATCGAATCCCCACCAGCATCAGCCAAGCGGTGAAAACAAGCTGTATCGCCAATACCGCCCCATTCCCCATCAGCCACGGGTAGGCGCTAGCAAAGGCTAACACTCCTGTCAAAAACCCCAGATAAGCCGCGGGTTTGCCGATTGGACTTTTCCGGATGGCAAAGGACAAGAGGATGATAGCTAAGCCAAATATAAGAAAAGCCAAATGTAATCCTCCATAGTACAGGCTTAGCACAAGCCTATAGCTTTCGGGAGACAACTCGATATCATAAACGGGATAGACCAGCCGGCCCAACACCACAACCAGGATCATATAAACAGGGATGTTTAGAGCCAATAAGCCACAGCCCAATAAGGCTTTGATCAGATCCGTCTTTGCCAGCACCCGGTATATAGCAACAACGGCGGGAATCAGCAGCAGCGCGGCAAACACCAACAGTTCATCCGCCATGGAAAGCTGGAGCTTCCATTCCGCCAGCCAGGCCAAAAGCTCCCCGTCCGGCGCCGGGGGATGGGGTACGGGCAAAAGAAACAGCTGCTGCGCCAAAAATAAAATCCCGGAGAGAATACAGGCTATCCCTCCAAGTTGAATCACGCCCATCTTCGATTTCATACCATGCGGTACCCCTCTCATTCCGGGTTTGTCCGGACAATGTTCATCCCAGACAATTTTACCACATGCAAGAAAAAACTCCCTCATCTATTGATGAGAGAGGTTCAATCAGCACTTACTTCAGTCTTTCATCATACATCAATTGGATCTGAATGCCGAAGGGGTCTTGGACAATGCCATAGGCTTTGCTGAACACATTCGGTCCCAGCGGGAGAATCACGGTCACTCGGTCATCTCCGGTCAAGCTGTTATAAAATTCGTTGATCTCCTCCAGATCCGCACTCTGTATGCATAGTGAAGTGTTATTGCCCACCGTATACGCCTCTCCGGCATCCATCGTCTCCTCCGCCAGCATAATCTTGGTTTTGCCGATGGTCAGCACTGAGTGGGTGACGTGGTTCCTGTTTTCGTCGGTCAGCCTCACGGAGCTGTCCCGTTTAGCCATGTCCGCATAGGTAATAAGCAGGTGCTGCTCAGCCTTAAGGTGCTTTTTGTAGAAATCCACCGCTTCCTTCGCTCTGCCGTTCATAGACAGGAAAATTGCGGCTTCCAGGGTTGCGCTCATTGTTCCATCTCCTTTTCGGACTATAGGATAACGGCCAACTGTCATTCCATTGAGCAGCCGCCGTAAGCCCAGTATAATATAAAAAGGTTTCAAGAATTGACACCTTATATAGGAGCCAAAATAATGAAAAGACCGGAGCGTCTGCACGAAATGATGCGTTATCTGAACAACCGGGAATTCTTCAATCTCCATGACTTAATGGATGAATACAGCATCTCCAAAAGCACAGCCCTCCGGGATATTGAAGCCTTGGAGCAGCTTGGCATGCCGATTTATTCCGAACACGGCAGGAACGGTGGGTATGCTATTCTGAAGAACAGCCTGCTTTCCCCTATTTCCTTCACCATGGATGAGATTTACGCCCTTTATTTTGCCATGCTTACCCTGGAGGCTTACGAATCTACCCCGTTTCATCTTAACATCCAGAAGCTGCACGAAAAGTTTGAGCGCTGCCTCTCGGAGAACCAGCAAAAGCAGATTCAGCGCATGAAAAAGGTGCTTCAATTTGAAGTGGTTCCCCATAAGCACGCCAGTTTATTCTTGGACAAAATTCTCAAAAGCATCCTGAATGAAAACAGCTGTACCATCCTTTACTCCAAACCTGGGCAAAAGAAATCCATTCCAGTGCAATTCTACAAAATATCCGCCCGGTTTGGCCAATGGTATGCCTCGGGAATGGAGCTGGCGTCCTGCCGCCACCGGGTTTTCCGCTGTGACCGGATTGAAGAAGTGGAAGAAATGGAGACCCGGCCGCCTTTTACCCTTGACGAGCTTCTGGCCCGTTCGGTGGACATCTACCGTTCGGAACAAAGCATCCCTTATGAAGTGGAAATCTCGGCGGAAGCCAAGGATCTGTTCCATAAGGAGCATTACCCTTCCATGACGCTGGAGGAGGGAGAGCCCCCGGTAATCAGAGGCTTCTACAACCCGGGTGAGGAGGGTTTTACCGCTGCTTATTTCACCCGGTTCGGCACGCATGTCTTGTCAGTCAAGCCGGACCCGCTTAAGCAGCTGATCCGGGATCACCTGAATAGTCTGCTGCGGCATTATCAGACCCTATAATCCTGTGGAGATGGGCTTCCATAATGTCCATTTCAACTTCCGCTTGTATCAAACCCGGATCGCCGAAATCTTCCAAGGGGAAACCCCCAGCCGCAACAACGGACAGCTGGCGGTGGTTCCGCCTCCCCAAGGCTTCCCGGTTGTAACGGGGCTGACTTTTTAATGTCACAATCAATACCCGCTTTACGAGCCGGAGCCTGCCTGCTGCTGAGCCGGCTCCAATTTGCCGCATAAAGCCGCGATCCGGTTATGCCGGGTTTCTTCTTTTTTGGCCAGCTCGATGAACTGGATCTGCTCGCGCTTTAAGTAATCCGGCTGATTCAGGAAAGCCTCCAGCACCTGCCGGCTCTCCAAACCTTCCTCAATATAGGCCGGCAGAACGACCTGACGGATATCCTTGTTCTCCTTCAGGACCACATGGACACAATCCCCAAGCTCCTTGCCCACTGCCCGCCGGATCATTTCGTTATAAACAAAATAATGCCCGTTTTTGGAGGGAAGCAGGGTATGCTCGAACGTATGGCCGTCCACCGTGATGTGGACAGGCACCTTCCCGTTGGTGCCGAAGGCGTCTTCGGCAGGCTGTGGAAAGTAGACCACCTTCCACTTTATTTTCCCCTCCAGCATGTGGATGCCGCTGTCAAACTCATACACCATCGCGTTTCCCTCCTTATTCGGGATACTTCAGATTGGCCATAAACTCTGAAAAGGAATTGGCTACCTTGAAGGTATTGTTATCCTCGGTAGACTCTTCAAAAACGAAGTCATCAGAGAAAAGATCACAAGCATAAATTCCCCCAGTACCATCATCCTCCGTTAACAGCATGATGAATAAACCGCCTACACCACCCGTATAACAATCTCCTATCATCAAGGTGGTCCCGTCGAGACCGTAATTGAAATTGTAATGATAGTTTTTCTCCAGACAGGTCCCTTGGGGGGTATTAAAATCCAGCCCATACAACGTGTTCAACTCGACAGTTTTATTGATCCCGGGAATAACAAAACAAGGTTCCCCCCTGAAGATTACTCCGTTGTAATCAAGCAAAAACTGACGGTAATCCATTGGTAGATCGACTCCTATTTTCTCACAGAACGCATCGATCCTAGCCGTAGCCGCTTGAGGGCCCCGTTGTTTCATAGATTCTTCCTTCATCTTTGCTTCCCCCTTCACAATTCTTCGTTCATCCCGTCACCAGAACAATTCCATACTTTGCTTGTATCGGGCGAGCTCTTCAACATCAGGATTTAACCGCTCTGCCATCTGCAAGACCTGATCAAGCCCGTCCACTTCACGCATATGGAATTGAACAAGTGTGTGCCCCAAATGGTTCACTTCCAGCAGCCCCTCTTCCCGGATATCCTCCAGACACTGCAAGGCCGTTTCCTTAATTTGGTCCAAATAGTCATCCTGATCAAACGGCAATTTCTTTAATAGTGAAGGGAGCAAAGCAAATGCATCCTCCGCCAAATTCCATTTCCCCGATTCATCTATGATATACCGGAGGCTTTCATCAATGTTTGCCTTGGCATATTCCTCCTCGGTTGAAAGGACAGTCCATAAAACAGAAGATTCTCCATCATGGTCAAAAGCCAATGTAAACTGGTAGGCGGTCTCGTTGGAAAAATGCGTCGCCGCATATTCCAAAGCCACACGTACAGCAGCCCGCAGATTCAAAGCAAACGCTGCGTATTTAGCTTTCGGTTTCTGCCGCTTTCCTTGTTTTGTTGCCAGCTTATTCTCCGACTTCAACCTGGTATACAGTTCGACGTAGCTCTCATATTTTTCTATTTCCGCTTTATCCGGCTCCCGGAGCGGATAATCCTGCAATACGATGCCCTTTTCTATGGCCATCTTTTCCAAATATTCAGCCACATCCGATTTTCCGTCCGATACAGCCAATGAAATAGGATTAAGACTAGTTCTCCAGCCTTTGTATTCATAATAGACGTTTATGCTTGACCCGGCCTCCACCAAAGTCTTTACCAGATCATAAGAAACCTTGTCCTTACTGAACCGAATCGCCATTTGCAATAAATCCCCTTTTTTATCCTGTGCCGCCGTGTGGGGATATTCCTTCAACAAATACAAGGCAACCTCTACATTGCTTTTGGCAATGGCAACTCCAACCGCCGGAAGTTTGATGCCATTATACGAAGTCTTAACAGATTGCAAGGGGTCCGCCCCGCCCTGGATCATCCCCTTAATCATCCCGACTGTTCCTTTTTCGCATATAAAATGAAGTGCTGTTCCATTTTCAAAAATGGGTTCGCGAAGTGCTGCTCCGCCGGTATTTGAAAAAAAGCCCACCATTGCTTCGTTTTTTCTGCGGACGCCTTGAATGAGAGCATTCTTGAAAAACCACAAATCCCCCTTTGTCAGTGGCTGCTGCCGGTTCTCAGTGGGTGCAGTTCCCGCGGGAACGGCAACCTCTTGTTTACGGCTGGCTTGTTCGATCAACGAATAAATGCTGGCTGCCTCCTGCTCCCACTGGCTTCCCTGGAAGAAATCGCGGAAAAGCAGCGCGTAAGACAAAACATTCTTCGCCTTTTCAAAGAAGGGATGCTCATAAGTCACAGACAAATCCAAATCTTTTTCCACCAAAACCCGGACCAGATCCAAATTCAATGTGAGGATGGCATAAAAATAAGGGTTGTTAAGGAAGGCATCCGTCCGGAAATCGTTCATATGTTTGGCCATTTTCACGGGGAGATTTTCACTTCCCGGGTTCATAACGGCATTACAAAAGGCCGGAATGCCTAACGTATCATCCAGTTGATTAAAGTCAGCCCCTTTTTCTATCAAGTAGACAATCATCTCGGGGCTTACACTATAGATGTCTACCATCTTCCCAATTACATTTTTATCCCTCTCCGATCTTGGCTTCGAATAATATGGGAGTTGAAAAAGATCCGGACACTTCTCCAAAAGCTTGTCTACATCTGTCTTGTTGTTTTCATATACGGCATCATAAATGCCTTCATAATAATTCTTTAATTCTTTTTTTGTATATGTATTTTGTAGATGTGCCAATGAGCATCTCTCCTTTTATTTATATTTTGAACCGGAACCACACCTTCGTCCATTCTCCTTCCACACTGGCTACGTTTAAGGTTTCCCCATAGTAATACGTCAATCTCCGGTGGATGTTGGCCAGCCCTACTCCCCGCCGTTTGGAGGAGGTTTTCTCCTGGCTCCACAAACGCTCCAGCTGCTCGCGGCTCATACCGGCTCCGTTATCCCACACCTCCACCAATATTGCGTCCTCCTCCAGGGTGACGGTCAGCTTCACCGTTCCCCCCTCCACCTTCTTCATCACGCCATGGCGGATGGCATTCTCCACCAAGGGCTGGATGGTAAGCGGAAGAATTTTCTGTTTCATGGCTTCCTGGGGAATCTCGCAGAGGAAGGTCAGTCTGTCGTCAAATCTCACTTTTTCGATTTCCACGTAATCCGTGATTAACTGAAGCTCATCCTGCAGCACCCCGAAGCTGTCCGGCCGGGGTTCGAAGCTCCGCCGCAGATAGTTGCTCAGATGGGTGATCAGCTGCTCCGCCCGCAGCCAATCTGTCTGGCAGATGGCAATGATCGAATTGAGGGCGTTAAACAGGAAGTGGGGTTTGATTTGGGATTGCAGGAAATCCAGCTCCGCCTTCATAACGGCGTTTACGGATTTTTTGAGCTGCAGCAGGGTGGAGGCCCTAGCCCGCACCTCCGAAGCATCGAAGGGCTTCACAATAAAATCATTGGCCCCTGCCTTAAAGCCTGTTGCAATATCACTGGGCGCATGAAGCACCGTCAACAGCACAATGGGCAGCTCAAACAAGGAAAAACGCTTGCGGATTTCGCGGCAGACCTCCAGCCCGGACATTCTGGGCATCATCACATCCAACAGAACCAGATCAATATCGGTACGGCTCCGCAGAATCTCCAGCGCCTCCATCCCATTGGTGGCCCACAGCACGATGTAGGGTTCGTTGGCGAATAAGCGGGAGAGCACCTGCAGGTTGGAGGATTCATCATCCACTGCCAGAAGGGTAAAGCAGCCTGTTTCCTGGTGGGGCAAGTCCACCGGACTTTCACTCTCGGCCAGGAAGCTTGTGTCATTGGCGGCCGCGGACTCCAAGAGGGTGTCCGTGGAAGAAACGGCAACCGGCAGCGTAAAGGCAATACCCGTTCCCCGGTCGGGTTCGGACCAGTCGATATAAATCTCCCCGTCCATCAGATGGAGCAGCCTCCTGCATATGGAAAGACCAAGTCCCGTTCCCCCATACTCGTAAGGGGAATGTGCTTGCTCGAAGGGCTGGAATACCGTCTCCCATTGGGAGGGTGCAATCCCTACGCCGGTGTCCTCCACCAGGATAACTACCTGGTCCTCTTTCATCTCCGCCGAAATGGCGATGGAGCCTGCCTGAGTGAATTTGGCCGCATTGCCCACCAAATTGTGGATCACCTGCTTCAGCCGGTTTTCATCGGCATATACGGGTGGCAGCCCCTCCGGAATCGCATTGACCAAGCGGATTTTCTTGCCGGCGATGACATTGCGGAACAGATCGAACACCAAAGAGACGGTAACACGAACATCTACGGCGGAGGGATGAATGGTCAGCTCATTGCGCTTGATCTTTTCCATGTCCAGAATATCGTGCACCAGGGAGGACAGCCTTCTGGAGGTATCCCGGATTAAGGAGAGATTCTGCCTGTGACTGGCATTCAATTCCTCCCCGGTTTCCAGCATATTTTGGGAGAGGTTGATGATACCGTGAAGCGGAGTCTGAAACTCATGGGAGGTCTGGAGCAAAAACTCGTCCTTCTGCCTGTCCGCCTGCCTCAGCTTGGCCGCCATATCCTCGATGGTATTGTAGGCCTCCGAGAAGCGGTAGGACATAATGAAGGAGGACAAAAAGCAAAAGCTCAAAATCGCATAATAGCCAAACTTAAAGTCAAGCACCAGGCTGCTCAGGTACAATGCAAAGTCGATCAGCCCGACAAAATAGCAGAGCAGGGCCAAGATGAATAGCCCCAGGCTTTTCTTCGTGAACTCTCCGTATCTGCCCTTCCGGTATGCATGAAGCAAGACCCCCAGAATGATCAGGTATGCCCCCAGCTGAACGGTGCTGGCCAGAATGTTAAAGTCGGAATACCATTGGAACGGAGCCACCAGGACAAACGCAATGTATGCCCACATGATAGAAGAGACGATGCCGGTAAACCGCCGGGAGATCAGGCCCTTGCACATGTGCTTGATGAACATGACCATGGTGATGAAGGAAAAATACAAGGAGACCGCCTGGATTTTATAATACAGCTCGGTGGGCATATGGAAGTGCTCCACAATCATCCGGTCGCCGTTGCTGGCGAAGGACCATGCAATCACAATGCAGCTCAGACCAAAATAGAGAAGTCCCCTCTCCTCTCTGCGGATGATGAATATACCCAACTGATAGCAGCCCAGCATCAATAGGGACACGATCAAGGTTAAATTGAGAATGCTGCTGTTGGTATTGGAGGTTTGGATGCCCTGGGCGCTTCCGAAATAAATCGGATAGGGGATTCCCCCCTGGCTATTCTCGTAGTTGGCGGCATAAATGAGAATTTCAGCCGTATCCCCCTGAACCGGGAAATACACATTATACGGTTTATTCTGATAGGCGTATTCGCTTTGGAAAAGGGCGGGAACCCCGCTGCCTCCCACCTTTTCCCCGTTCACATAGATTTCGCTGGCCATTCGGATATTGGAGATTCGGAGCCCGTACACAAGAGAGGAGGGCTGAACCTTAACCTGAAGACGGTAAGTCGCCGCGCCCTTGGAACGGAAATCCCCGTCCTTCCCCAATTGTCTCCAGAACCCCGGCACCTGCATCAATTCCGGAGCCGTCCTCTGCTCTTTTCCCGGCTCCAGCAGCTGATTCCAATAAAATTGCCACATTCCGTCCAACGGAACAACCTGATTGTCATGAAAATCCCACGCCGATAAATCCAGCATCCCGTTTTGGGCAGATTCCGGATTGTTTTCCTTGTTATCTGTGGCTTCCAATAAGCTGAACAATAAAAGAAAACATCCCAGGCTGACTGCAATCAGCAGCACCAGCATTTTTCTCATCAGATGATCTACTCCGTTTCATACCCATGGGAAAGAGGGAGGCTCCGCCTTTTTTTTCTCATTATAACAGGTTATTGCAGATCCGCCGCATGATAAAAAACACAATCCACAGCATGAAAAAAGACGCCGGAGGCCGGCGCCCTTATTCCTTGCCGTATACGGTCACGATAAATTCCAGCGGTGTCCGAAGCTCACTCTTTTCCATAAGCTGCTCCAGCATGGCAGGCTCCGTACGCCAATAGTAGGGCGTCATCATCACCAGATCACGGATGGCGCACGGGTCGGTCAGCAGTATCTCATCCCGGATCCGTTGTTGGTCCAGAACGCGGAAGGACGGATACGGATGCTCCGCTTCGTCGTTCAGATAGGGCTGCGGATAAAGCAGCTCCTTCAGCCCATACAGATGATGCTTCCCGGGAATGACGGTTACCAGCCTTCCGCCGCTGCGCAGCACTCTCTTGAATTCGCTGTCGCTATGAGGCGCAAAAATCTGGAAGAGACCATCTACCGATTCCGGCCGGACAGGAAGCTTCTTCGAGCTGGCAACCGCATAGTGGATGCCTGTTCCGTTTCCTGCAGCCATGGCGATGGCGTCCTTGGAAATATCTGTCCCGTACAGCTTGGCATCTATCCCGGCCTTACGAAGATAGGTATTCATGCTTTCCAGATAATAACCTTCCCCGCAGCCTGCATCGAGAACAGTGAACGGGTCCCCTCCTCTGCCCGTCACCTCCTCCGCCAGTCCTGCAGCCTGCCTGGACAGCGCATCCGACAGCATATTGAAGTAACCCGCATCCAGAATGTTCCGCCTGGCCGCTAGCATCAATTTGCTGTCACCAGGCTCCTTGCTTTTCCGCTGGTTAACCAATAACAAATTCAGATATCCCTTGGCCGACAGGTCATAGGTATGCCGGTTTAAGCACCGGTAGCTCCGGTCTGCCTGCTCCAGCTCCTCACCGCATACCGGGCAAGCCCATATATGAGATCCGCTCATTGCTTGTTCCTCCTTTGCCGCTTCAGCCCTCTTTTGACCTCGTACATGGATTGATCCGCCTTCTCGATAAGAACCTCCAGCTCAATGCCGTCCTCGCTGAACAGGGCATAGCCGATGCTGGCCCGGAGTTGGATCGCCTGGCCTTCGAAGGCAAACGGCTTGGCAATTTCGGCGTCTACGTGACGGATCAACGCTCTGATTTCATCCCGGTCCGCAACCGAGGCGGCAATGATGCCGAACTCATCTCCGCCCAGCCGGGACACCGTATCGGATTCGTTTATGGAGCCGGCAGTGCGCACCGCCACTTCCTTAAGAGCCGCATCCCCGGCCCGGTGGCCATAGGTATCATTAATCTCCTTCAGGCCGTTCATATCCAGGGAAATGATCCCGAAGTTTTCATGCTTCCGCATGGATTTGGCCAGCTTTTGACGGAGACGGTCATAGAATAAGGAACGGTTGGATATTCCCGTCAGACTGTCATGGGTGGCTTTGTGAAACAGCTCGCTCTCCTCATTGCGCATGGCGCTGAACATCTCCGCCGCAATAAGCCCCGACATCAGCTCCAGAATCCGGATATCCTCCTCCTGGAAATGCCCCGCATTCCGGGACAACACCTTGACGATCCCCACCACCTCATCGCGGTAGATCAACGGAACCACAATCATCGAATTCAAGCCAATTTGGCGGCAGGCCTCTTTATTGACCCGGTCATCCGTTTCAATATCGTGGCTGATTAACGGCACCCGTGCGCTGATGCTTCTTCCCGAGAGGCTGTTATCGATCTTCAGCCGCAGCCCAAGAAACCGCTCCGCCATGCCGGAGGCAGCGCTGTATACCAGCTCCCCGTTCTCAATCAGCTCCACAGAGGCGCCATCCGCATTGGTAATGTGCTGTGTCCTCTGGGTCACCAGCTCCATAATACCGCTTAAATCCAGCCCTTGCTGGGCCACTTCCGTCTGAACCTGAATAATTTCCAACAGCTTCTCGTTGCTGATCTTTTCTTGATGCAAAATATCCAACCAACCTTTCCCTTGTCCTTGCTTCAGTCCGCGTGACGAATACCGCACTTTCCATTATGATCTATATAATACGGTTTCATTTTCCCAAGAAGGAGGGCATCCCCGTGGCCTTTATTCAATTGACCTGCCCGAATTGCAATGGAAAAATCGAAAATAAGGAGGGCAACACCTTCAAGTGCCCCTTCTGTGAAACAGAGCTGCTGCTCAAGGAAAACCATGTTTATCATGTGGATCAGACCATTAATCATTATTACGGAACACAGCCACAGCCCAAGGTCCGGCCCGCCACCGGAATGAAAGGGAAAGCTCTGCTTGTGGCCGCGTTATTGCTGGCAGGAGTTTTCGGCGCTTATATGTTCTGGAATACAGGAGCCTCCCGTCCGGAAACCCGTGTCCGCGCAGCTGTGCGGGAGATGCCGGAAAGCCCGGTGCTGATTTCTTTTTTGCAGCAAGTGTTCAATAAAGGCTCAGCTGCCCCCACTCCGGAGGAGATTGCCCGTATACGCTATCTGACCGTGGACATGGATGAGGACAAACAGTGGCGCTTTGCCTACAGTCTCTCCGACCCCTTCACGGATCCGCAAGCGGAGATCTCCACCTATATCACCCGGGACAAAATGCAGAATTCCCAGCGGATTGAACAAAAGGACTTCGAGGCATTCAGCGGGTTGACCGCGTTGGACCTGCTGGGAACCTACGAAATTTCCCAATCGGATCAGATCAGCTTTGCCCATATGAAGGAGCTGAAAAGCTACGGCGGCGGCTTTAACGAATCCTTCCGCAAATTCGCCGGTTTTTTCGGGGACAAATCCAGGATTGTGGAGCTCACCACCCAGATCCGCAGCAATCAGGAGCTGGCTATGCTGCTGGAATTCCCTAATCTGTCCAGTCTCGCCATTACGTATGTGGATGAGTCCGTAACAGACTTTCATTTATTGAATCAATTACCCTTGAAATCCCTGTCCCTTACCTTCGTCGACCGTCTGGATTGGCTGTCGTCCTTGACCGGGCTGGAGTCTTTAGCGATCCACTACAGTGAGTCGGCGGATTTTAAGGCGCTGTATGCTTTAACCCAGCTGAAGGAGCTGCATCTGGAGGCCGTAGCGAACCTGAAGACAGTAGACTTTGTCCAGAATATGCCTGTGCTGCAGGTGTTGGAACTGAATAACACCAAGCTGGCTACCCTGGCGCCTCTGACAGGCAAGGCCTCCCTGACGAAGCTGCAGCTGGCTTCCATGTCCCAGTTAGGCTCCGTCGATTTTGTGAATAGTCTGCCTTCCCTGCGGGAATTCGTTCTGTCCGGCCATTATGGGGAGGAGGTGCCCCTGGCACTGCCCAATGCCAAACAGGTGGAGGTGCCGGGAGCGTTTATCCGCGGTCTGGAAGCCCCCTCCGTCACCGCATTAACCGTCCATGGGAGCAGCAGGGAATTCAACGTATCTGATCTGGCCAAATTCCCCCAGCTGGCGCAGCTCACCCTCCGGAGCATAAGCGGAATCGCCAACGTCCGTGCATTGGATCAGCTGCCCCGGCTGCAGAAGCTGTCCCTCTATGAGACCAGCTTCAACAAGGAAACCGATGCCTTATTCAGCCTGCAAAATGTGAAAGCCATCGCCTGTACGGAGTGCAGCCTGACGATTGGAGCCGGGAGTGCTGCGGCGGACGGGCCGCTTCAGGAGCTGGCCCTGAACGGAACATCCTTCCGGATGAACAATAATTCGGTCTCCGAGGTCGACAAGGTGCTGCCTTATTTCGCGGCATTATCGTCCCTCCGCTCCTTCACCCTGCGGGACAGCTCCCTCCAGTCGCTGCAATTTATGGAGAAATGGTTGGCGATTGAGGAGCTTCGTCTGGAAAACAACGCTATTGTCAACATTGAGCCCTTAACCCGGTTGCCCAAGCTGCAAAGAGTGTTTCTTACCGGGAACCCCGTGCAGAATCAATCGGCCCTGGGGCAAGGAGTGAAGGTGTATTAACAGCGGTCCTTATTTATGGGCATCCAGAATAAACATGGAGGCATCCTGGTTCATGAAAATCTGCTTGCCGGTATAGAAGGTTTCCGCCTTCACCTCTGTAAACCCTATATGCTTCATAAGGCTGATTAACTCACCTTGGTGAAAGCCATTATGCACCAAGTCCGAAACGATGTGTTCATTCTTGTCAAAATCCACAACCAGCAAATGCCCTCCCGGCGGAAGAGCCTCATATAACCGGGCCAAAACCGGTTCAATCTCCGGGATATGCAGCAGCACCTGGACCATAAAAATATAGTCGGCCTTAAGCTCTGCCCCTGTCTCCTGTTCCAAATCCAGACACAGGGTATCCGCATTGGGGATTTGGAGCTCCGAGATTTTCTGCCGGATGCGGTCAATCATATTCGGGGATGAATCCAGAAACAGCAGCGTTCTGAAATCCTCCAGCAGGTTCATTCCCACCAGCCCGGTTCCGCACCCGAAATCTACCGCTGCCTTGTCCTTGGCGTCTCCCGCATATGCCCGGATGGCATCCGCCGCCACCCTGGCAATGTGGATTCTCTCCGGAATGTCATACCCGGCGGCCATCCTTTCGAAAATGTCGGTATTTCCCATTCTCACCTCTCCGATCCGTTAATATAGATGATATCGATTATAGCATACGGGCAGGCCGGCTGTGGACCTGTCTATTTTGGTTTGCATTCGGTGCCGGATAGGCCTCATAATAAGATTGTTTAGGGATTAAACAATGTCATTTCCCAAGGAAGCAGACCCAGAGGAAACGGAGGCCCCGCTTTGAAAATCCAGTACCAGCACCGGAAGCAGAAATTCCATTCCTTCATCTCCACCAATAATACGTATCCCCTCCATCTTCACAAGCATGTGGAGCTGGCACTGGTGTTATCCGGGGCCATCAATGTGACAATCAATAAAACGGAATGCACCCTGTTGGAGGGGGATATCGCACTCATTTTCCCCAATCAGCCCCACAGCTACCGGACAGCCGAGGCCAGTAAAATCCTGCTGTTCTTCATCGATGCGGAATATCCCGGGGACTACGCCGCCGACCTGGCCGGGTATGTGCCGGAGCATCCGGTGGTCAGGCAGGAACAGCTGGAGGAGGCGGTTTACGCCAACGTCCACACGCTGTATAAGCTCTACGATGCACAAGGGGACGCCCGCATGCAAAAGGCATACATCTCTATCATACTCGGGCAGCTGCTGCCGCTTATGTCCTTGCAGCGGGTGGAAACAGTCCAGGATCTCAACCTCATCCAGACCATTCTTGCGTATGTGGACATTCATTTTATGGAGCCGCTGACCTTAGAGCAGGTTGCCAAGGAGCTGGGCATCAGCAAATTTCTGCTCTCCCGGATTTTCTCGGAGCAGCTTCATATCTCCTTCCGGGATTATCTCAACAGCCGCCGGTCCGCTCTCGCCCAGATCATGCTGCAATCCACCAGCCAGCCCGTGACGGACATCGCCTTTGATTCCGGCTTTAACAGCCTGCGTTCCTTTTACCGGGCCTTCCGCAAGGAGTACGGCATTACGCCCAATGAATTCCGCAGCCACACGCAAGGCACGCTGCGGCAATAAAAATCCGCCCTGCAGAAGCAAGGCGGCGCATACACAAAGCTATTTATTTTCCTTCTGCATTCTTACTTTTGATAAAATCCAAGATCAGACGGGCCGTCTCCGCCTGCTGCTCCTCCCGGGAAACCGTGGCTGTGCCGTCCCCTTTTTGCGGACCGTAATTGCCGAATTGGGCATGGTTGCCGCCGTTAATTACATGGACGTTCTCGGTGTAGTTGATTTTGGTCTTATTGACCACATCGTCGTTAGAGCCATAGACAGTTAGGGCATCGGCAGGCGTAATCCCGCCGTACACATAAGCCCCCAGCAGAATCAGCCCCTTCACCTGGTCCTGATGCTTGGAGGCATAGCTGCTTGCCATGGCTCCCCCCAGGGAATGGCCGCCCATATACCAGTTCTTGATGCCGGGCAGTTTATCAAACACCTGATCCGCCGCACCGGAGCGGAATACCGCCAGGTTAAAGGGCATTTTGACCAGCACGCAGGTGATGCCGTTCTGCCGCAGCTGTTCCAAGAGCGGAAGGTACGCGATGTACTCCACCTTGCCGCCGGGATAGAAAATCAGCGCCGTATCACCGGGAGTCGAGGGGGAAAGAACCGTCAGATTGCCGTCCTTCCTGATGGTTTGATCATTCGCCATCACCGCGGCAGCCACTCCGTCAGCGCGGTAATAATCCGAGACGTATACCCCAAATACTGCCCCCGCCGCCAGGAGCAGGGAAATAACCGAAATTAGCGTAACCTTTACCCATTTTCGCACAAGAGAGAGACTCCTTCCTGATGCCTGCAGGGCAGCTTGTTATCCTTACGGCCCTGCGGCATCTATTATTATAAACACAGCCTTGGCCGGTAATCAAAAGTGCATTGACAACCGGAAGCTTCACAAGTAAATTAGTTTTATAAAATACAATTTTATAAAACTAATCCATACCGGGAATCGTCCGGTATCCGAAAGGAATGTGGGAAATGAATACGGTTAGTATGATTCTTGTGGCCTTGGTCGCTCTTCTGCATGTGTACATACTGGTGCTGGAGATGTTCCTGTGGACCGGCACCAGCGCACGCCGAACCTTCGGCACCACCGAAACCTTCGCCCGGGAGACCAAATCCCTGGCCGCCAATCAGGGGCTGTACAACGGCTTTCTCGCAGCCGGGCTAATCTGGGGGCTGCTGCACCCGGATCCGGGCTTTGCCTTCCAGCTCCAGCTGTTTTTCCTGCTTTGTGTCGCCGCAGCAGCAGTATACGGCGGTTTAACAGCCAACAGATCGATTTTGCTGAAGCAGGGAGCCCCCGCGGTACTGGCACTGGCTGCGGTCGTAACCGCCCATTTCCTGTAAGCGGCATGTACTAATCCGCAGTCTCAATGTCCAGCGCCATGGTGCGAACCATCGCATCCGGGTGAGTCCGGCAGTCCCTCAGCCGTCCGGCGCTGGCCGCATTCCATTCCAGTGCCTCCCCTGCCGCCTTAAGCGCCGGGAGAGCGATCGCCAGCGCCATGGCCCCTCCTTGTTGACGTAGGGCATCTACAACAGCCAACAGGGGTTCCGGCTGCCAATATCCCTTGCAGTTCCCGAGACTCTGATCCATCTGCATATAAGCCTCCAAGAAAAGATACGGCTGCTTGCCAAGGCACTGAGCCACTTGAGTCAAACCGTCAACGGCCGCCTCCTCCTTGCCCCAGTCCACGGCTGCAATATGCAGGGTGATGACCAGATGCTGAAGGGCTTCGTGAGGGGAAAGACACTCGATCATCCCTTGGTACAAAGGAATCAGGTCGAGTCTTATACTTATGGGCAAGGCGGTCAGCTGCCCGGTCAGACTCTTCAGTCTGTGCCGGTGGGGCAGGTCTTGTTGCCGGGAGGCGTTCCATTCCTCCCGTATGGGCGCCTCTGCCAGATACCGGACAACCTCCAATACCCGGTCATTCACCTTGCCATTCCGCGCTGCCTCGATCAGCAGGAACATGGCGGGCGACCATCGGGAGCTATCGTCCAGATTCACGAGCGCCTTAGCGGCCACCTCCGCAATCGCGTCCTCATGCCCCTCGGTCCATTGGGCCAGAGCGTGGAGAGCCCCATGTCCCAACGCCGGCTCCTCATGAGCAGCTGCCTTCAGGAAATAGGTCAAATAGCGTGCTCTGTATGGAGCGGGAAGCTCCCCGGGACGCTGTTTCAGCAAGCTGACGGCAATATCATACTCCGGGGATGCTGCGAGGGTATCCAGCACCATCCAGCTTCTTTCATCCTCCAGGAGCTGCCTGGCTGCATGTCCGATGGCTATCAATACGTCCTTATGCACCTTGGGATTTCCAAACTCCTCCAGCAGCAGAGTCATGCTGTTGGGCAGCCGGAACAGGCCCAGAAGGCGGACGGCCTCCTTGCGAACGGTTATCTTCAGCTTGTCCCGGTTGAGGAGCTTTTCCAGAAGCTCTGCCAAAAGATGCGGACTTACCCTGCTGGCGCAGCGGGGGATGGCATACATGGCGACTCTGGCCCGGTCTCCGTCCAAATGCTCCAGCAGGAGGGGAAGGGCTCTCTCCGGCTCCTCCGTCAAGGACAGTGCATGCAGGGCTGCCTCTGCCATAAAGACTTCCTTGTGATTCAGAAGTTTGGGCAGCAGCTCCGGCCAAAGATCAGGCAGCCGTGCCATGCTTTGAACCGCCTGGGCACGCTCCTGAAGCACCCGTTTTTCATCCAAGGCAACCCGTTCCAGCAAGGCACGAAAGGCCTGCTGCTGGCGGGGCAGCCAGCGGTGAAACCCATTGGCGGCCGGAAGCAGATAGACGGTTTTGCCGGACAGGAACTTGCCCTTCACCGCAGCGCCGGACAGATAAGGGTCCAGCCATTCCTGGCGCCTCCGGTGCAGATGCTCGAATACTTCCCTCACTGTAATAAAGGATTTGTCCCGGGCCAGCAGCTCGGCCACCCGCTCATCCCGTGTGCGGGGCGCCGCCAGCCAATAACGGGCAGCTTGGGCAGCGGTGGAAGCGGATTTTGCCTTGGTGGTATCCTCCAGCATGTCCTGCAGCTTAACAAGGGAATACGCCCGTCTGCCCAGCCAATCCGCGAATTGCAGCACCAGATTGTGATTCTCCCGTTTGGCAGCTTGGGCCAGGAAGGGGCGAAGCGTCTCGAACAGCAGCTCTTCAATTCCATGGGGCAGAGACATCCGGTTAAGCCAAGGCATTGTAAGGTGACCGCTTTGTTTGACCAGCTTGGTTAATGTTCGGAGGGCAAATTGAAAAAACGCCCCCTGCGGCTCATGAACGTACCGGCCCATCAGGCTAAACGCCATTTCCTCTGCTCTTGCCCTTGTGGCATCGGAGGTATCCCGCGCTTCCGCCAGACTGTCTACCAGCAGGTCCAGCTCCGGAATATGCTCCTCTCGGAACAGTGAGGCCGGACACCGGGCCAACTCGGCAAACACTGTCTGCCGGACCGGGTCCTGATCGTTCTTGATCCGCTTGAGGAATACCAGCGTCTTGTCCATCCCCCGCCTGGACAGCGCCGTGCTCTTTACCAGTAGGGCCAAGGCCTGGCCCCGTTCCTCCGCACTGGAGGCGGCTGCCTCTTGCTCCAGCGGCTCCCTCGCATGGCCGATCAACCGGCGGGCGGTAATGCGGACGGTTAACAGCGGATAGTCCTTAATCTGCCGGAGCCCCAGCATCCGGCTTGCTTCCTTATCACGCAGCTCATGGGGAAGCTCGTCCAGCAGTTCCTCCGGGAAAACCCGGGCTGACCGCATCTCCTCCCCATACGCCGCCTCAAAAATGTCCGCCCGCTTGGAAGGGGCCAGAGCGTGGAGCAATTTTGCCAGATGGTAAGGCTGTTCGGGCAATAATGCAGCTATGGATTTCCATTGCTCCAGGGTGAAATAACGCCTTTTCTTCAGAACACTATGGGGAATACCATGTTTTATCAGATCGCCACGGGCCTCGACACGAGTCAACAGCGTATGTACAGCACCTGCGTCGAAGGAAATCAGGAAGCCCAGATGCCGCCGGAGCACGGGATGCAGGATATCCTTCGGCCCCTCCCGCAAAGCACAGTCCAGCACTACCTCCGGCTTCAGCCGGCAAAGCATCTCCATGGCCGACGAAAACCGTTGCCACACATTGCCCTTTCCCCTGGATGATGCAGCTGCCAGACTGGTTCGAAAAAATGCCGCCACCTCCTCCGGATGGCGCTTCGCCAGGCTGTGCCAATTGCCGATGGCATAGCCTAGCTCCGGCAGCCATTGGCTCACCGTCTCCCTGCCGCAAGCGGGCAGCAGAATGGCCGCCTCCTTCGCGCCCCACCGGGTATTCACCTGAGGCAGCAGACGTTCCGCCAGCTCCTGCCGGCTGCCCAGAGACAGATTGTGCAGGAAGTGGCGCCGGCTTTCCTGGGACAGCTGCTCCAGATTCCCCTCTATCTCCTCTGCAGGAGCGGCTTGTGCCAACAGCCCCGCCGCCCGTTTACGGACACCGGCTGCCCGGTGGCGGACCGCCTCCAGCATCACCGCAGCGTTGACCGTAGCCTCCGCCCCGGTCAAAGCCAGATGGGCCTCATATGCACCATCCTCCAGCAGCGCGGAGAGCAGCCGGGAATACGCCGCAGCGTCCGTGCTCTCACGGCCCAGTTGGGCCACGTGCCTCATCCGGGCCGAATACCCCAGCCCGTCCAACTCGTCCAGCAGCTTCCTTTTATCCGGATGATTCTTATTGAACATGACAATTCCCTCCGTTCGAAATGTAGGCTATTGACTCCGAGGAAAAGCGCACACACCGTGCCGGACACAGGGTACGCTATTCGATGAAAAAGCGGAGTTTTTTGCATTACACGGACCGTAGCTCCGCTATTTTACAAAAATGATCGGGTTTGAATGATTACATGGAGTAATAACGCTTCCTGGGTCCGGTAAAAGCCAAAAACGCCCAAAAATGTTGATTTAACGGATCTATAGTCCGTAACAGAAGACAAATTTGCCTTTTCTTAAGAAAATCTTTGGCTTTCTCCACCTTTTTGTTTATGAAATGTTCCTTATAATGGTCTTACAAACATCACGGCTTCTTCTCACATCGAAAGGAACAAAACATGGATTCCTCAACCTTCACTCTTGCAGCTCATCTCATCAAGTGGCTTGGTTTCCTGACAAGCGTATACGGCGTATATTTTGTTGTCCTGGCCCTTTGGGGGGAATGGCGAAAAAAAATAAAGCCGCAAAAGGGCGCTGTGCCGCCGGAAACCCGGTTTGCCTTGTTCATCGCGGCCCGCAACGAAGCGGATGTGATCGGGAATTTGATTGCCAGCCTGCAGCGGCAGAACTACCCTGCGGAGCTGTACGATATTTATGTCGCTCCCAATAATTGTACGGACCATACGCGAGGGATTGCTGCGGCCTGCGGTGCCCGCATTTTTGACCCAGTCGGGGAAATTCGGTCCAAGGGAGATGTGCTGACCCAATTTATCAGAGCATGTATGACCGAAAACAAATACGATGCCATCTGCGTCTTCGATGCAGACAACATCGTCCATCCGGACTTCCTGCAGCATATGAACCGGGCCAGGCAGTCAGGCGCCCAGGTTGCCCAAGGCTTCAAAAACAGCAAAAATCCCGGAGACAATGCCGTAGCTGCCAGCTTCTCCATCTACTTCTGGATCATTGACCGGTTTTACAATTCAAGCCGTGAAGCCTTGGGCCTGTCCAGCTTTGTCACTGGCACCGGATTTATGGCTACCCTTCCCTTCTTGGAGAAATTGGGGGGCTGGAACACCCGGACGATTACAGAGGACTATGAGTTCAGCGCCCAGTGCGTGCTTGCAGGTGAACGGGTGCATTATGTAGGCGATGCCATTGTATACGATGAGCAGCCACTTACCTTTACCCAATCCTGGAAGCAGCGAAGACGGTGGAGCACGGGCAATTTTGACAGCTCCCGATATTACCTCAAGGATTTGTGCAAAGAAGCGGTCTGCCGCCGCAGCATCCTTTGCTTGGATTTGGCCATGACATATTTGAGCCCGGTTATCTTCGTGCTGTCGGCCCTTGGGCTGGCGGGGCAAACCCTCCTGGGAAAATACAGCCTGGACGGCTTCTCCTTGCCGGGTCAGCCATTGCTGTGGGGACTGATGCTTTGCCTCCTGCTTGCAGCCTTGTTCACCTATAAGCAGAACAGACGGACCCTCCGCGGCTTCTGCAAGGCCTTCGGCTCCTTCCTGTTTCTGTTGGCCAGCTGGATGCCGATTAATCTCATCACTCTCCTGAGAAAACAGCGGAAATGGGAGATGATCCCTCATACAAGGTCTATTTCGCTGGAGGAGATGTAGAACAGCGGGTTTACGCGATTATAAAAAAACACCCGTCGGTCAGCTTCCGGCGGGCACACATTGTTACTTGACCTTATATTCGTACTTTTCTTTTCCGATCGTGATGATCAGCACCACCGATTTATCATCAGCAGATGCCTCCTTGGGAAGCTCGGCAAGGTAATGCAGCGTGCCGGTCTTAAGGGGCTCGATACTGGTGATATTCGTGTAGGTAAAATCCGAACCGCCTCCCTTTTCAATCGTGGAAAAGCTTTTGTAATCATATTTATCTGCGTACTTAACGGCTACTGATGCGAATTCATCTGCACCCCCGGCAGAGCTCTTCAGGCTTTTGATGCTGATGACCGTGTCCAAATAGATATTCGCAGGGTCCTTCACCTCATAATAAGTATAGAGGGATGCCGGCTTGGGCGGCATTACCTTGGCGGTAAACTCTGTTTTCACTAATGTGATTTCGGCGTAATCGTTGATCGTCAAAGGTGTGCCGGATTCAATCGTTTTCATCTTCGAGGCAGCGGGAGACGGACTCGGTTTGGCGGTTACGCCCCCTGCTGCACTGGCACTACCTTCTTTTCCACTTGCAGAAAGCTGCTCCTTGAGTTGTTTGTTCTCAGCGGTCAGCTGCTCCACAAGCGCTTTGGTTTTCACCAATTCATCCGAATCCGATGCTGTGCCGGAACAGCCTGCGGCGATGGATGCCGAAATGGCGATTGCACCAAACACTTTGACATATTTGCTCATCATAACACTCTCCAGTTTTTCCAGATGCTCTTAAATTTCACTAGACATCATATCAAACGGAAGAACATTATGGAAGCCGTTCATAGATATATCAAATTTCCATTCCCCTATGGCTTACCCCCAGCCTCTACCGTGGAAAGCATCACCTGAACAGGCTGGGCAAACTGTGCCGAAGCTTCTCCCTTCGGATTGTGGAGGCGGAACAAAAAGGGGTCACAGTTCTCCGATTTCCACACCATGTAATCCCATACCCCTTCCATCGCAGAAACCTGCAGATACAGCTCCGTAAATCTCAGCGGATGCTCCACCAGCTCCCCGGTATATTCCCTGGTCTCCCCGAACTTTGCCAGCTCCTCCTGCCCCTGCTTGCGGAGTGCCTCCACCGAAAAGCCTGTAGGCAGCGGCTCGATTACAGCGTAATAATCCGGAGCTGCTGCAAGCGAAAGCCGTCCTTGCGCCGCGTCGTAGGTAAAACCGTCGAACATGTAGAAGGAGTACCCTGGGCCTTGCTGCAGCTTTGCCTCCTTCTTCTGGTATCCCTCTGATGTCATTACCTCTATGGAACGGGCAGCTGGCCGCGCTCCCGCAGTCGAACTTGGCGACATGCTGACGGCGGGTGTACCCAAGGAACCCGACACCGTGGGAGCAGGCGTATCAGCAGCCGTACCCGCAGGAGATTGACCCGGAGCTGCCGACTCTCCGGAGCAAGCAGCAAGCAAAAGCGAAATAGACAGGGCAGCGCCTTGCATAAAGGATGTACGCCAATGTTTCATATGATGCACCTCCTGTTGAAGTTAACATTGAAGTAACCGTTTTGGGAGAGGGCAAATCATTCGCATCTGAACCGGAATATTTATACAATGAAGGTACACGCTATAGGGAGCTGAAAATTTGCTGCAGAAGGTGGGATGGTCCGTGTCTGAGCAAGAAGCAAAAGTAGAAGCCGGATGGAAGCTGGACAACAGCTATTCCCGGCTGCCCCAAGTCTTTTTTTCCAAACAAAACCCTACCGCTGTGAGCACTCCGGAGCTGGCGGTGCTCAATGAGCCGCTTGCTGCTGAGCTGGGACTAAATGTTCGTGAGCTGCGGCAGGAAACCGGAGTAGCGGTGTTTGCCGGGAACCGGATACCTGAGGGAGCCATGCCTCTTGCCCAAGCATATGCAGGGCATCAATTCGGATATTTTACCATGCTGGGGGACGGCAGGGCCTTGCTGCTTGGCGAGCAGATCACCCCCGCGGGACAACGGGTGGATATCCAGCTTAAGGGCTCGGGCAGAACTTCCTATTCCCGCCGCGGTGACGGCCGGGCCGCCCTTGGCCCCATGCTCCGGGAGTATATCATCAGCGAAGCTATGTATGCCTTAGGCATTCCGACAACACGCAGTCTTGCCGTGGTGGCCACCGGCGAGCCGGTGATCCGCGAGACGGTACTGCCCGGCGCCGTTCTGACCCGGGTCGCAGCCAGTCACTTGCGGGTGGGCACCTTTCAATACGCGGCTAACCGGGGGAGCACCGATGAGCTTCGGGCTCTGGCGGACTATGCGCTGAAGCGGCATTTTCCTGATGTGAAGGCGGAGGGGAGGGAACGGTATCTTGTCCTGCTCCGTGAGGTAATCAAACGGCAGGCGCGTTTAATCGCCCAATGGCAGCGAGTCGGATTCATTCACGGAGTAATGAATACGGACAACATGGCCATAAGCGGAGAAACCATTGATTACGGACCCTGTGCTTTTATGGACGCCTACAGTCCTGCTACCGTATTCAGCTCCATTGACACCCACGGGCGTTATGCATACGGCAACCAACCAGGCATCGGAGCCTGGAATGTAACCAGATTCGCCGAAGCGCTGCTGCCGCTTTTGCATGAGGATGAGGAAGAGGCCGTGAAGCTGGCGGAGGATACAATCGGGGAGTATAACGAGCTTTACCGCGGGAGTTGGCTTGTTGGCATGCGGGCCAAGCTGGGCCTTTCAAACGAGGAGCCGGAGGATGAACACTTAATCGGGGATCTGCTTCAGTGGATGGAAAAGAACCGCGCGGACTTCACCAATACCTTCCGCTCGCTCACCTTGGGCTTAACCGAGGATTCAAGTCTTGTTCAAAGTCCCGAATTCGTCCGGTGGAAAGAACGCTGGCAGGCTAGACTCGGCAGGCAGCAAAGCACCGAAGACGCCGTACGCCAGCTGATGCGCAGTTGCAATCCGTCGGTGATCCCCCGGAACCACCGGGTTGAAGCCGCATTGGAGGCGGCGGTGGAACACGGAGATTATAGCGTGATGGAGCGCCTCCTTGCTGTGCTGGCCGCACCGTACGCGTATACACCGGAGCAGGAGGAATATAGCGCACCTCCAGAACCTTCGTCCTGTGCATATCAGACCTTCTGCGGGACCTGAAGCAGAAGCAGCATGAAATATCTACAAGATTCACAAAAAAACCGTCTTTTCGAAAATGGTTGTGGTAACCTCCATTTTTTAGAAAAGACGGTTTTTAACTTGGTTAAGAACGTTTATTGGTTAAGCAATCCCTTTTCTACTTCAGGATTTACTTTGAGCAGGGGTTGTTTATTCGTTTCTGTAACAGCTTTTTTTATGGAATCAAGTTTAACTTCTTTTGTAGGCTTATCATTAAATAAATCCTGTTGTGAGTTTTTGTTTTGATCGGCCGCATTTTTATTGCTATTTGAATCCACTTTCGGGGCGTTTAATTGGATAAGCCCCTGCTTGGGATTAATAATTGCATATGGTACGTTTGCCTTATATTTATCAAAGGCTCTTAAGAAAAGGATGTACTCCCCTTTTTCTTTTACAAACTCGACGCCGTCCGTAACGTATTGGGTTCCTTCGTAAAGTCCACCCTCCTGTTTGATCTCAATAAGATCACCACCCTTTACGTTACCCTTAAGAACCTCGGTTACTTTTACATCCGATAATGTGGCGATCTCATATAGTGGTGGTTGGTTTTCACTTAAGCTCATATTTCTTTTTACCGGATTTTTGACCTGTTCGACTACACCAACAACAATAAGATCAGAGTATAGTGCCAACTCTTCAATACTCTTAAAAGAATGCCAATCTGCGTGTGACTCAACAACAGGAGCCTTATTTCCTGATTTAGCTCCGCATGCCGAGATCGAAAACATCGAAATTACAATAATTATTGCCGTCATTATTTTAATATAAGAGCTGTTCACATGTATTCGTCCCTTCTAAATAAGAATTTCAAGGACTTAGGTAACCTCATTGAAAAAGTGTAGCAGCTCTGAGTGCCGGTCCACAAGTACTGGTGAAAATTAAAACCGCTGAAAAAAAGATGACCCCTTCAAATACCAGGAGTCATCTGCCTACCAACGTAGAATTGGCCGTCCCGCCTTTTACCCTTGCAGCTCCGTATAAATCTGGAAGGTCACGCCAAACTTATCCGTCACATCCCCGAAACCGGGGCTGAACGGCTCTTCCCTAAAGGGCATGTTGATGGTTCCCCCTTGCTGCAGGGCCTCGAAAATTCCCCGGGACTGCTCCACGTTGTTGGTTGTAATACAAATGGTTACCCGTTTGCCCGCTTCAATGGCCGAACCGCCAAAGGCATCCGAAAACATCAGCTCCGACTCTCCAACCTTCAATTTAGCGTGGGCCACAAGCTGCTTAAGCTCGTCGGTGAACGTCTCCGGCATGTCCGGCATATCCCCATAGGTGGCCAACGAAAGGACCTCTGCTCCGATAGCCTGCTCATAAAACCGGATCGCTTCTTTCACTTTTCCCTCAAGGGTGATATACGGGGTTAATTTTACAGTCATCGGTGAATCCTCCTTAGGCTTGAACGCCCATCTATTTTCACTACCATGAGTATAGACGAACGGGCTTAGAAGAAATCATCGGTCTACCGATTAATTTATTTTTGTATCCAAAAAGGGAGGCAGCCCAAACCGGCTGAATAATGCCGGATCGATAAAATGATGGAGATGCAGAATCCGGCCGTCCTTGATTTCCGGAATATGAATGGCCCAGGGGAGCAGCCTTCCATCATCTCCGGCAGGCACATACTGCGCAAATGCGGGGCAGCCCCCGTTCGCCCGCAACGGCAGCATTCGGGAGCCGAGACAGTGGCGGCGTGTGGTCTCATAGAACAAGGACATATCCGGCCTGCCGTTCACCCACATGACAAAAGGCGGCATGGACAAGCTGCCGTTCTCATGAAATAACGCCAACAGCGAATCAATATCGTATCTTTCGAAGGCCTCCACATAACGGGCCAGCAGCTCCTGATCCGCATCATCATCCAGCTCCTGCAGAGCTTCCGACCGGAGCTCCGCCTTCGTTAACGTTGCCCGTGCCCGCTGCAAGGCGCTGTTCACGGCAGCCACGGTCATCCCCATGGCTTCTGCCGTCTGAGTGGCCGGCCACCGGAAGACCTCCTGCAGGATCAGCACGGCACGCTGCCGGGGCGGCAGGGTCTGCAGAATTGCAATAAACGATAACCGAATGCTTTCTTTATTCACCACAATATCTGCGGGATTGCCGACAGAGTCCGGGACAGGCCATACCCAGGAGGCATTGGGCAGCTGTTCCTTAGGCTCGGTAATCTGCGCGGCAGGCTCCGACAGATCCATCGGAAGAGCCCGGCGCTTTGCACTTCTTAGCCGGTCGATGCAGATATTCGTCACAATCCGGTACACCCAAGCTTTGCGCGAGCCCTCCTGCTGCAGTTGGTCCCAGCTCTGCCAGGCACGGACCATGGCATCCTGCACCGCATCCTCTGCCTCGAAGATAGACCCCATCATCCGGTAGCAATATCCCACCAGTTCGGGACGAAGTTTCTCCATCCATTCCAATTCCCCATGCAGCAGGCTCATGCCTGTGTACCTCCTCGAATACCTATTCCACCTTCTTGCAGGGCAAATAGTAGCCGAAGGTGAAGGTGTTTTTGCCGTCTTCTTCAATATTCGCATATTTCTCGAAGGAATAGTATTCCATCGAAATACCGACAGCGGAATAATCAGGGGCATACCCGTTTGTCTTCATGATCTTCTCGGTTTTGCCGTGGGCTCCTTTTTCCAGGTGGGAGGTATTTCCTTGAATCCAGCCGATCCCCATCAGGCAATCCGGAATATCACGATACGCAAAGCCATCCGGAACGATCGCACCGGGCCGGGCCAAAATCCCCGCAATATAAACAAATCTATCCACCTGATTTCCGCTTTATATTCGATACCGGCCGCGGCATTCCTCCCACGCACAACCTGTTTTTTCCATGAGAAATCAAAAGGCCATCCTTCTGCACATTCAAGTGCATGACGGATGACCCATCAAGATACATTCCTAAAACGTTCTATGTCCATTCTTTTTCTCTGCAGGGCGCCTATACTTCATAATGAGTGCAAGAATGATAACAACTAAAACGAGAGACATGCTATTCGTGATGAGAAATGCATACCCCACACCTTCCATAGCCAAATGAACCCCATAAACCTCCATAAATCCGATTCCTGTAAACAACAGCAAAAAGGTATTCCTATTTAAGTCTTCAGCCGATTTCGTTCTTAACATCTGAATGATTTGAGGGATCCACCCGAAGGAAAGAATAACCCCGCCAATAAGCTGAAATAAAACAAAGAGCATACGTATCCCCTCCAATAAGAAATCATATGCTCCGGTAACCCGGTTCGTAACTCCCGCACAGCAATAGGAATGAACCTGTGAATAGGTATTCGCATAGGATGAAGGGATTCTATTATGAAGCTTTATGGAGGTTATATTCATGAGCCTTAGCACGCAATATCCTGTGGCACATCAACAGGTGCTTTATCAAGCCGACCCAAACGTTGCACAAAACTTAAGATCCATCCGGGACCGTCTACACCACATTTGCAGCACTCATATAAACCGGTTCGTCCGCATTCAGACATTGGATGGCCATGTTATTGAAGGTGTAATTTTGGGCTGTGACAGCGGTCATATTCATGTAAGAGTTTCAACCCAAGGGGGTCACCGGCCTTTTTACGGACCCAGCGACATGGCGATCCTTACATTAGTCCTCTTCGAATTGCTTGTTATCGTTTTGTTATCTTAGTGAGGAGGGAAAGCGATGGCATTTATGCCAGGTTATCAAGGATCTGCCGTACAGCTTCCCCCGCCCCCTTCCTACGCACCGCCAAAACCTGATGTCTCTTATATCGTGGACTGCGTGCAACAATATACTTATGTTTGGTTATGGAATGGGGACAGCTTCTGGTTTTACCCCATTAGCGTAGAGCAAAGCGGCATTTCAGGCTACCGGTGGAATGGGTTTTTCTGGGCGTATTACGGATTTGATCCGAGATTAATCAATGCTGTTTCTTGTCCGCCCATTCCTACCCTATACTAAACATAAAACGCCTTGTGCTTCGAAAACAAGCCAGGCGTTTTTCTATACATAGCTTTCGTAGTAGCAGGTCTTCTATTAATCTACAGCCAACAGGCTCCTGGCATTCAGACTAAAAATATGCTCCTTAATACGATCAGGCAGCTTTAAGCCTTCAATCCGCTCAATTTGTCTATCGATGCCGGCATAAGGCGTATCCGTCCCAAACACGATATGCTCATAGCCAAAAGCCTCAATGGCCTGCTTGATGTCATTGCCCTGAATCCGCTTGGAGCTGGAGGTATCGAAGTAGATATTCTTCAGGCTCACCCCGCTTGTGCTAAAGAGGCCGGTACCGGTTAAATGTCCGATAATAAACACCGCGTCCGGGTTTTCCTTGATGAAACGCAGCAGCTTCAGCACTTCCTTCTTGGAGTAAACATGAATGAAAACCGGCAGCTTATACGAGGTGGCCACATCTATCAGATGCTTAAACTCAACACCGTCAATCCGGAAGGGATTCCACGCTTGATGCAGCTTGATGCCTCCGGGCCGGCAGGTACGGAGGTTTTCCTCCAGACGCTCCATATGCCCGCCATCCAGAGGATCGACCCAGAGAAACGGGATCACCAGCTCAGGCAGCCGGTTCCTTAATTCGGAAACATACCGGTTCCCCTCACCGTCACCCTTCAGAAAATGCCGGTAAGCCAGTCTATTAAACCGGTTCATCATATAAATGCTGTCGGGCTTCTGGGTAAACGGCATATCCGGCGGGGTCTGGAGCGTCTGAATGTTCTTGGGGCTTGTGCATAAACCGATTTTCTCAATACCGTATTTCGCGGCCACCAGTTTCAGAGAATCAACGGTGCTGTACTCGCCAGCGGCATGGGCGTGGATATCAATGATCATACGAATCCTCCGTTTCACGGCATGTATCCATGGTGATCGGTCTGTGTTGGCGGTTTCCTTCATTTTCCTGCTAGGGGCCCTCCATTGCAAGCCCTTGTTACAAAAAAAAAAGCCCCATCCCGAAGAATGGAGCTTCAAAGGGCAAAGCTAACCATGGCAGCATTAGCGCAGGGTAATTGCCCGGTGCGGCTTGCTGTAGTGGCTTGTTCCACCTCCGCCAACAAGGACTCTTCCCCCCTTGTTAAAAACCAGAAGCTTCCGCGAATTGTCGGCTAACAGCACTTCGTTTTGGGCATTATCAGCCGTTGCACCCGGCTGGAATACACTTGATTTTCCACCCGTCCCGTTTGTTTTCTGCTCATGTGCAAGCCGCCTCCATATCCTTTTTGGAAGAAGAGAGGGGAACCTCTCCATCTATCTTATTCCTGAATAATAGAGAGGATTGGACTGCTCACATCCTTGAACGCTGCCCATGTTCGGGTTAGCAACAGTGTAAGCGTTATTCTCCCTTGCGGCTGCTGTAACGAGAGTGGGAACCGCCCAGGTACACGATCAGCTCCGCACGGCTCTTCAGCTCCAGCTTCTCCAGAATCCGAGACACATAATTTTTGACGGTGCCTTCGGTGACGAACATGGCTTCGCCGATCTCCCGGTTGCTTTTGCCGTCCAGCACAAGCCGGACTGTATCACGCTCCCTGGGGGTAAGCAGCGCCAGCGGGTCACCCCGGCCTGCTTCGGGCTCCCGGGGCAGGCCGTCCAGCACCCGGATAATGCTGGGCCGGGCTTTGGCGTCCAGCAGCATACCGCCGCCGCAGACGGTGCGGATGGCGGCGGCGATTTCAGCCGAGCCGGATTCCTTCAGCATATAGCCGTCCGCACCGTTGCGCAGTCCTCCGAACAGATAGGCCTCCTCGTCAAAGGTGGTCAGAATCAGGATTTTGACGGAGGGGTAAAGCTGCTTAACCCGCCGGGTTGCTTCAATACCGTCCATAACCGGCATACGCACATCCATGAGAAGTACATCCGGCGCCGGAAAACCGCCGGCCGCCAGCTCTGTCAGCCGCTCCAGAAGCTCCGCTCCGTCTCCCGCCTCCCCCACCGGCACCATATCCTCATGCAGGCTGAGGAGCATCTTCAGCCCCTCGCGGACCATTTCCTGATCATCGACAATCCACACCCGGATCATCGTACTCCCCCTTTAGCCGGAAGGCGCATATCCACCTGGAAGCCCTTCTCCGTCCCCCGGATGTCCACCCGGCCGCCGAGCTCTGCAGCCCGCTCGCGCATGCCCCTTAATCCGTCACCGTCTGCGGGGGGACCCGGTTCCTCCGCCCGGCCGTTATTGCGGATGCGGACCGCCCATTCCTCCGCCTCCCGGTTGATGCTTACCGCGAACTCTGTGGCGGCTCCATGCCGCACGCCGTTGGTGACGGCCTCGCGCACTGTGCTGAACACACATTCCTTCACCGGAATGTCCTCCGCTTCCATAGCTTCATTCATCGTCAGCTCAAAGGCAATCCCCCCGCCGCTGCCGTAATCGGCAAACAGAAGCCCCAGCCGATGGGAGAAGGTCCCGCCGGCCGCTCCCTCCTGCTCCGGCCGAAGGCGTTCCACCGCCTTGCGCAGGTGCACCAGACCGGAGCCCGTGAGCACCCGGGCCTTGGCGACCACCTCGGCAGACCGGGCCGGGTCCCGCAGCACCATCTGCTCGGCGTATTCCAGATTCATATTCAGCGCAACCAGCGTATGGCCGATGGAATCGTGCAGCTCTTGGGCGATCCGGTTACGTTCCCGGGAAACAGCCAGCTCCTCGGCAGCGGAGGCATACGCCTTCAGGCGGCGGTTGAGATCCCCCAGCTCCCGGTTAAGCTGCTCGGTTTTACGCTTCTCCTCAATGATGTTGTGGAACAGGTAGCCGATGGTTCCGGAAACCGCATAGTTGCTGAACAAGGAGGACCAGCTTGCCCAACCTGGATATATCAGCCATGGCAGCACATAAGCGGCGGCATGCAGGAGCAGCAGCCCCACAGGCCAGCCGGGATACATGATCATCAATTCAATCAGCAGCAGCATGGTATAAAGTGTACTGTCACTGAAGGGGGCGAGGCAGCCAAGCGCTCCGGCAAAAATCAGGCTGGCAGCGGTTGTGACTCCCCACCACCTGGCGGGAGAGAGGTGGCGGAAAAATTTAACCAGCTCGATTCCCACAGCGCACAGGCACAGGACCATAGGCAGTACATGTCCGGCGGGAAGCTCCTCCCGCTGCTGCACCAGGGCATATAGCACGGACATAAGCGCAAGCAGCTTAAAGGCCAGCAGAACAGATATGCGCCGGTTCTGTATAGACAGCATCCTCTCCATTCCAATCCCCCCCCAATTAGGTATTGTATCACAGTCACCCCCAGCCCCACAGATGAAGAAAGTCACCGGTGAAAGGATGGCTTTGGTGAATAGGAGTCTCCATATATCCGGTCTATACTGAAGCTGCATCCTCATCCTACGAAAAAAAAGGAGCGGCTTTCTCTCATGCTTGAATTGATCGAAATCAGCAAAACCTACGGCAGCTATACCGCCGTTGACCGCCTGTCGCTTAAAGTGGTGCCGGGCGAGGCGCTTGGTCTGCTCGGCCCGAACGGAGCGGGCAAATCCACCCTTGTTTCGATGATTGCCGGTATTCTTGCTCCTACATCAGGCCGAATTCGCATCGCAGGACAGGAGCTCACCCGGCACACCAAGGAGCTGAAGGCCAAAATCGGAATCGTTCCCCAGGATATTGCCCTCTATGAAGCCCTCACCGCCCGGGACAATCTGGAATTCTTCGGCTCTCTCTATGGCTTGTCAGGGCCCCTGCTGAAGGAGCGGGTCCGAGAGGCGCTGGATATTGTCAGCCTGACGGACCGCCAAAACGAGGACGTATCTTCATTCTCCGGAGGAATGAAGCGGCGTGTGAACATCGCCGCCTCGCTTATCCACCACCCCTCCCTCCTGATTCTGGATGAGCCCACAGTAGGCATTGACCCGCAATCCCGGCACCAAATTCTGGAGACGGTGAAAAGACTGAACCGTGAGCAGGGCGTCACCGTGATTTACACCAGCCATTACATGGAGGAGGTGGAGCAGCTATGCAGCCGGATCGCCGTGGTGGATCACGGACGGCTGGCCGCCGAAGGAACGAAGCAGGCCATTCAAGCCCGGCTTGGGCTGCCGCATCTGCTGACGGTAGGGCTGGCGGAATGCGGGCCTGCCGAGCGGGAGCTGGCCGCCGCATTGCCCGGTGTCCGTTCGGCGGAGCTGCGGGAGGGCAGGCTGGCCCTGCTGCTGGCCCCAAGCGAAACCGCTGCGGCGGATACGCTGGAGGCGCTGGCGAGGAAGGGGCTTAAGCCAACACGCTTCTCCTTCGAGGAAGCCAGTCTGGAACAGATTTTCCTGAACATTACCGGCGGTGCGCCGCGAGATTAGGAGGAAAACCCGATGCTTCGAAGCCCGCCATTCATACGGCTGCTGTTGCTGGATATACGGCTACTGGCCCGGTCCAAAATTTTTTATTACAAGCTGATTCTGCTGCCCCTGGTGTTGGTGTTTATTCTGGGCAGTATGTTCGGGGACGGAGCCGTGCAGCAAGCGGCACCCGCTGCGGCGCCCGGGATTCCTGCGTCTTTGGCGGCTGTGCTGAACGTAGAGCAGGTTGCCGTTGTGGCCGGACCGCTGAACGCTGTGCAATACGAATCCGTAGCCATGATGGTGATGTTCTCGATCCTGACAGCCTTCGAGCTGGCCCACAGCATCGTCGACGACCGCCTGAAGGGAACGCTGGGACGAATCCGCTCCTCTCCTTTGCCGGTTTGGGAGTACAGCCTTGGAAAGCTGCTGGGCATGACATTGGCGGTATGCGTTCAGATGACGGTGGTTATGGCCGGCGCACGGCTTTTGTTCGGCGTACATTGGAATCACGTGCCGGGTGTGCTGCTGGTTACCCTTGCTTACGGGCTGGCCATCGGCGCCATTGTATTATGCTGCGGTCTCGCCGCCGGAAGCCACAGCGCCATTTCGTCCATGTCAACGCCCATACTCTACGGCTTCAGCTTCCTGGGAGGCAGCTTCATCAGCAAATACAGCCTTCCCGACGGCCTCCGCCGCATTCAGGAGCTGCTGCCCAACGGCAAGGCGCTGAATGCGTATCTGGCCCTGCAGCGGGGCGGCGGCCTCCGGGATATCCGGGGGGATGTGCTGACACTGGTGGCGTTGTCGCTGGTTTTTTTCACCGCTGCATTCTTCATTTCGCAAAAACAAGGAGGCTATATCCATGCCGCTGCTGTGCATAACCGGCAAACAAATCAAGCTGATGTGTAGGAACCGGGCAGCGCTGCTGGCTCTGATCGCTGCACCGCTGCTGCTGGCTTATCTGTTCTCCTATTCCGCAGCTGAACCGAGGGCGTCCCTCTACACGGCGGGTCTGGATGGCAGCAGCCTCTCCAAAATCCTTCTGGCCCACCTGGAGCAAGACAAAACCGTCAAGGTGGTGCCTGCTGCAGAGAAGCTAATCCGCAGCCGCATTGCAGACGGTGAGCTGGCGGCCGGGCTTGTCATTGACCCCGGCTACGGCGGCTTGGCGGCTCGAGGAAACACCGGCCAGCCTGCTGCGGCCAAACCGCCGCTTCGCCTGCTGGTTGGCCAAGCGGACAGCAGCATTGCCGTGTTGGAGGCGGCCATAACCAAGGCCGAAGCGGCCGTGGCCGCCGGAACACTCCCAGCAGCCTCCGCTAGCGGCCACACCTCCGATGCCGCTGAGAAAACAGCTGCCGGGAAATTGGCTTTGCCCCGGCTGAACGGCTTTATGGCCATGTTTCTGTGGGCTGCCGCCTTCCTGGCCTTCCGCTCACTGATCGATGAGCGGGAAAACCGCACCGCTGAGCGGCTTCTGGCCTCGCCCCTGCCCTATTGGCAGCATATGCTCTCCAAAATCGGCGCCGGGCTCGGCTTTGGCCTGCTGATGATCGGGCTGGTTTGGGGAGGCGGCCGGGGCCTGCTGCACATTGGGATTGGAGGGGGTGCAGCTGCGGAGCTGCCCCTTTGGGCCGCCTACTGGTGGGCGCTGTCGGGAATCTCCCTGGTGCTGGCCTTGCTGGCCCGCAGCCACCGCAGCTTTACGGTGTTCGGCTCCATCGCAACGGCCTTGGCCGGGATACTGGGGGGGGCCTTCTTCTCCATCGAAAAGGCCTCCGCCCCAGGCTGGATTTATGGGTTGTCACGGCTTGTTCCCGGAACATGGTTGACCCGCAGCCTCCAGGCGCTAAACGGCGGGTCCTCCTCCCTGCAGTCTCAATGGCCCACCCTTCTGCTGCTGGCAGGCTTAGGCACACTTTGTATGTTTGCGGCCCTGCTGGTCGCATCCCGCAATATGCGCCTTGGCTTCCGGGCGCAGGAGAGGAGTTTATCATGATCCTCACTCTGAGCGTGGCCGAGCTGCTGCTGGGGCTATTCATCAATATCCGAATCGGACGCCTCGCCGTGGCTCTCTTCCGCAAGGACGGCACCTCCTCGCGGCTGCCCCTGCGGGTCCTTGGAATTTTCCTGCTGATCAATGCCGTCTCCCGGATTTTCCATATCTAAAGACGTAATCCCCAAAAACGCCCTGTGCTTCGACAAGGAAGCAGGGCGTTTTTCTTTTACCATCGATTAAAGCTGCTTAGCTACGTCCGGGTAACCCCTGGCTTGGTCCTCGTCCGGAACAGTCCCGCCCCCAGCCCTCCAATGGCTCCAAGCAGCGCTATGCTCCAGCCGTCGAAGGTTGGCCGGGATAAATCCGGGGACAGATACGCTCCATGCTGATGGAGTTTGTTATCCACATACCGGGCTAACTCAAACTTCCCGTGGCTAATGCTCCACTTCTGCTGACGGATGGCGGCACGCAAGGGTTCATTGGCTTCAATAGTTTTGTCCAATACCGCCTCCAGGCTCTCCAGCTTGACGTAATAATGCTTCCCGTTGGCTGCAGCCTCCGAGGTCTCCTTGGTCTGAAACGGTCTGACATACCGCCAGCCCTTCTCATACGTAGGGTAGCTGGTATAGCCGTAACCGGTTTCATAGAATGCCGAGCCTTTTGTCCCCTCCGGAATAGCGGTGATGGTGGTGCCTTTGGGAATTTCCAGGGCAGGCGCTTCTCCGCCGGCGGGGATATTTTCGTAATAGTGCAAGGCCACAGGCGACGGTATCCGATGAGTCAAGGTATAAGCGGGTTCTGCGGAATTCCCGGAAAAATACGAGGCATATTCAGCCAGGTCCATTTGCTCCAGAGGAATGCCTTGCTGATACGGGCTGGCGTTGGCCGCCGGAGAGAAATCCTTCCGCAGCTGATTATTATGATATAGCGCGTCCCCTGTCCGGTACACAAAAATCCCAAGGAGAATCACCCCCACCACCATACCACCCCACTGAAGCAATCGTTTCGAAACAGGCAGAATCCGCATGTTGTCCTCCTCTTTTGTGATCTTTATTCCGTAACTCTTTTCAGTTCAAACTGCGTTGCTTCCAAAATCAGAATGAGCCTGTTTTCATTGATGGACATAAAGCTCATTGGTATCCCAAACCCCGTAGCGGAGTCGGATACACCGATGAGTTTGACCTGATCATTAAAATTCAAGCTTGGCATATCCATTTTTGTCAGCCGGTAAAAAGCATCCTTGTTGTAGCATACGTTTTGAATGTTATATTGCGGATTTTGCAATTCATATTGATAAACGTCATATTGCTGAAACCCTTTGGAGGAGAAAACATGTTCATTGATCATCAGCTCATCGCCGATAACCTGCTGTCCCTCAGGATATTCGGAAGCATCATTATACGAATCGGCGAAACCCAACAGCCTTTCCACCTTCCAGGTTCCGTAGAAAAATTCCGCGGTTTCACGATCCCACTCCATCGTTCCCGCACAATACTCCGATGAATGATCCGGCGCAGCCGAACCGGCAGGAATCACTCCGGCCTCCTCGCCCGACCCAAACCAATACGACAGAGACGTGAACAGAGCCAATATCACCTTAACCATCTTATCCTCCTCTGATACCGGACATAAATACCAACACATATCTGACGTTTTTTCCTTTATGTAAGTTGCGGCTTTTTTGTATGTTGACCGGGCGGCGGACGGCGGAGCTATAATGGGCACAGATCTGATTCTATCGTAAGGGGTGCTCCGATTGAACACAACGCTAGATTTACTCCAAAAGCTGATCCTGGTTGAACATGAGTCTCATACCATCCGTTTATGCGGCCCAACCGCCAATCAACTTACCGTAATCCATTGTCCGGAAGACATAGAGCTGGAAGGCCAACCTACCCGGGAGGAACAGGGCTGGGTAATCACCCTGCGGGCCAACAGCAGAAGAACGGCCTACCTCAGTCTGACGGTGGAGCTCCGGCTGGACGGAGAAACCCGGCTGCAGGATATTCCAACACGGATTTTTGGCAGGAAGGAGCACTTCCTGTGTATGGTGACCACCTCCAATTTCCATTGGGGTTACAATCCAAGCAAGGTCAAGGAGATTGAACGGACCGGTGAGCCGCGGCTTCATCATGTTTACGGCGACCCTGTCATGTGCCACGGCCATGCGCTGGATTCCTCCATATACATGGCGGAGGGCTGTCACCAGTATGAAGCTCCTGTAACATGGCTGATCGATGCGGATGTAGCCCAGGCCGGGGCGGAGCTGTTAACCGGCTGGCATCAGGCTTATGGCGACGATGTGGGTGTGCTGCCCAGTTCATTTTTTCACCATAATCCAGTGAACTACAATGTGGACGCTACGGTGGAGGAGACGGCCCGGATGCTCAAGCATCACCGGGAAGCCATCAAGACGGCCATGTCCCGCCAAGGCTGGCTCATGCATCCGAAGATACTGGGTGTAGACCAGTGGGTAGGCGGCATCGGCAGCAGCTTCCTACAGGCGGCCAAGGAGCTGGAGTTCGGGGCCATCTGGGGAATCTGCTTCGATCATGAAACCTGTGACAGCAGCATGTACCATGAAGGTGCCCCCTGGGATGCGTACCGGCTGCGGGAGGATAATTTCCGCTATCCTACGGCCGAGAGCGGCGCATTATGGGCATTTGCCTGGACGTCGAGAGATTTGGTCAACAGCTTCCTGGAGTATCCCGGCGCATCCGTCTATTACAGCACCGATCCGGACGATATCCGGGTGGCCGGCATTATGGACCAGCAGGAGGATTATTGGACAAGGATTCATGAGGGGTTTGTGAGCAATGCGCATAACGATTTTACCTGCTTCGTTATTCATAACGAGGATCATGATGCCCACAGGGAATCGTCCCAGCATTATATCGGGCATTATCTGTCCCAGCTGCCTGAGGGTGTTGTAGCGGTAACGCTGGAGGAGGTCCGTCAATGGCTGGAGCTGCGTTATCCTCATGGACAGCATCCTTCCCAGCTCCTGGAGCTGGCGGACCCGTTAACCTGCCATGATGCGGTTGCCGCTAAGCGTCATAAAGGCAGCCCTCCCGCCCATTGGGGACAAACCGATGGACATAATCCGGGAGTGCTGTGTTATTACGGCGCGGATGCCCGGTGGATGGCCGGGGAAGGGGAGCAGACACCTGCACAATATATCGACTACGGAGCAACGGTTGGTTTTGCGGAAACGGGCACCAGCCCCAAGAAGCCAATCCCGATATTGACTGACTGGCAGGAAGCTGTTGAGCTTACACCCGAGGGTGAGGTGCTGTCCGTAAGCTTCACCGCAGACTTGGAGTTCAGCAAGCTTCCCCTCATCTGGTGGGACCGTCCCGAGCTGGCCGGGGACGCCTGTACGACTCGAGCGGTGATCTGCTACGTTGACGTTGTGAAGGGGCGGAATGAGTGCACCGTTATGATGAAACAGCCGTAAGAGCTGCTTTGAAGATATGACTCATCAAACGGGCAGAACCTTGGGTTCTGTCCTGTTTGGTGTGTCCAGCTTGGCGGATAGAGACGCTAACGAATCTATTGTGAAGAGCGTTCAGGGACGCGCACGCGGGAACGTGACTCCCTCCCTCGTCCGAAATGCAGAAGTGCATTTATTTTGTAAACAAACCTTCGTTTTTTCTTCTATCCCTGCAAAAGTGCAGTTATTTTCGTCAGATGGGTGTACGATGGAGCCTGCGGCGGAAATTAGATGCACTTTTGCATTCGGGGCGCAGGGAGCGGCGGAAATCCGGTAGAATAGATGTACTTTTGCAGGATAGTAGTGGGTTAAATTGGATATTAAACGTTTATGAGGCACACGAGTGGAGAAGGTGTTTTAATTGTTGCCCACTTGATCATGTTCTACAGCTTCGTTAGCCTGGAGCTTGCAGCTGTAAGACATTCGTAATACTTCGTTTAGGGAATCGTAAGCTCTCTTCTTTATCCTAATCCATGTAAGATACCAAACCAATGGAGAGTGATAAGGATGATGAAAGCAAACAAAGGCAAGACGCTGATGATGATGGCGGTATTGATGCTGTCCCTGGCCTTTTCGGGCTTCGCCCACGCCGCAGCACTGAAAACAATGAAGAGTGACAGCGGAATGGAGCTTTTTCATCTGAGGCAGGCATCGGAAATGTATGGCTACAGCATCGAATGGAATGACCTGGAACGATCCGTAACCTTAGTATATATGGATAAAATGGACGACAGCATGATGGGCGACGACACGATGATGAAGGACGACAAGATGATGGACGACGGCTCCATGATGAAGGACGACAAGATGTTGATGCCAGCGGGGAAAATGATTAAGCTGTGGATTGACTCCAAGGAAATCATGATCGATGGCATGAAGGTCACTTTGGATACAGCCCCAGCCATTTATGATGGCAGCACCTATGTGGTGGAAGCGCTGATCACACAATACATGAAGCCTGCCATGGCCATGAACTGAGGAAAGCTGAGCTGAACCATCCTCTTATGATATGATGGTGTCAAATTCAATTTCCGGAATTTGGGGTGGTTCAGCATGAAGGAACGGGTGCTGGTTGCAGATGACGATACGAATATTACCGATGTTTGCCGCAGGTATCTGGAACGGGAGGGGTATCTGGTTATCACCGCCAAGGACGGTGTGGAGGCCCTGGAGCTTTGGCGCAGCCAAACGCCGAACCTGATTGTGCTTGACCTGATGATGCCCCATAAGAGCGGTTGGGAAGTCTGCAACGAAATCCGGCAAACGGAGGATATCCCCATCGTGATGCTGACCGCCCGCGGTGAAGAGCAGGACCGGCTAATGGGACTGACCATGGGTGCAGATGATTATTTGACCAAACCCTTCAGTCCAAGAGAGCTTGTGCTGCGGGTCAGGGCAATTCTGCGCCGGATGCGGTATGTCCAGGCATCGCCAGCCACTTCAGCAGAACACACCATCAAATGCGAGGGACTTACCATTGACGTGGCCAAGCGCAAGGTGGAGATCAGCGGGCAGCCGGTTGAATTGACCGTGACGGAGTTCGAATTGCTGTACCTGCTTGCCAGCCATCCCGGCCAGGTTTTTTCCCGGACTCAGATTCTGAGTAAGGTGTGGGATTTCAGCTACGAGGGAGATACAACCACGGTTACCGTGCATATCCGGAGACTAAGGGAAAAAATCGAGCAGACCCCCTCCGATCCGAAATTCATCAAGACGGTCTGGGGAATCGGCTACAAATTTGCGGGTGATGGCAGCTCATGAAACTGCGTACGTACTTACTATTGTCCAGCCTGACCGGGATTGGCGTGCTGCTCATTTGCCTATTTATCAGCTATTCCAAAATGCTGCTCTCCATCGAGCAATTCTATTGGCTGTCCGGTGTTACGGCCGGAGTCGGCTTGCTTTCTTTTATCCTCCAGCACCTGTTGACGAAGCCTCTTGAAAAATCCATTGAACGGATCACCCAGCAGACAGTGCGGATTGCCGAAGGGGATTTCCATACCGGGGTCCCCTTAGTCGGCCCGCAGGAGTTTAAGCTTCTGGCTCAGCAATTTAATGGAATGAGCAGCAAGCTGAAGGAAAGCTTCGATCATTTGCACCACTCCGAATCCGCCCGGCGGGAGCTGATCGCCAATGTCTCCCACGATTTACGGACACCCTTGGCCTCCATTCAATCCTTTGTTGAAGCGTTGGAGGACGATGTGATCAAGGATGAGGAAACCTTTCAGCGTTATCTCAATACCATCCGGCTGGAAACCAAACGATTAGGCGGGCTGATCCAGGACTTGTTCGAGCTATCCAGCCTGGAGGCCAATGGTGAAATATTCGAGCCTGTTCCAAGCCATGCCGATGAGCTATTAATCAGCACCCTGGAGAGTTTCTCCTTTCAACTCGCCGAGAAAAAACTGCAGGTCGAGATTGAGCTGCCGGATAAATTGCCCGCTGCCCTTATGATGCCTGCCCAAATGAAGCGGGTCCTGTCCAACCTATTGCAGAATGCCATTCAATATTCACCTGTTGAGGGTAAAATCGTTTTGGCCGCCGCTCTGGAGGGCCAATTCCTGCGGATTTCCGTTACGGATGAAGGCCAGGGCATCGAAGCGGCGGAAACCTCGCGGATCTTCGAACGATTCTACCGGGTAGATAAGTCACGCAGCAAGAATAACGGTGGCGCCGGGCTGGGCCTGGCCATTGCCCAATCGATTGTAGAGCTCCACGGCGGTGAAATCGGGGTGTACAGCACCAAGGGGGCGGGCAGCTGCTTCTGGTTTACCCTCCCGATTTATAATAGCCGATGAAGCATAGCATGTCAGAAATCAGGAGGTGCCTCCGATGGCCGGTGATGCGGTATTCCTGTTTGGGGTGTTTGGTGCGGGGCTGTTATCGTTTTTTGCGCCATGCATTCTGCCATTGCTTCCGGTCTATGTATCCTTCTTGTCCGGAAGTATAGCCGGCAGTGCGGATCAGAGAGGGCATGGCAGCTCCTCCCCTCCCCTTCGGCCGGTATTTATTGGGCGGACCCTATTGTTTGTCCTTGGTCTGTCGGTGGTGTTTATTCTATTGGGTTTTGGTTCCGGCATATTGGGCAATGTCATTTCAAGCCCGAGGTTCATTGCCATTTGCGGAGCCATCGTGATTCTGTTCGGGATTTATCAAACGGGATTGATCAAGCTGTCCTGGCTGGAACGGGAAAGAAGGTTGTCCAGCACCCGTATTCAGAAGGGTGGCTATATAGGAGCTTTCGTGCTTGGCCTGACCTTCAGCTTCGGATGGACGCCTTGTATCGGCCCCGCGTTAGCAGCTATACTCAGCATCGCTGCAGGTGAAGGCTCTCCCGCATATGGGGGCTTTCTCATGCTCCTGTATACCCTGGGTTTGGCCATTCCCTTTTTATTATTGTCAGTATTTTCTGAATTTTTATTAAAGAGCTTCCGCCGTGTATACCGTTACATGGGGGCAATCAAAGTTGCTTCCGGCTGTATGCTGATTGTAATGGGCCTTCTGCTTATGACAGACAAACTGAATAACATCGTGAGCTGGTTTCAATAAAAGGATGGGGGAGTGAGTTATGAAGAAGGCGTGGCAACGGATGGGAATTGTGCTGGTTGCAACAGGACTGTTATCTGTTTTGGGCGCATGCGGCTCGAAACCTATGACCCAATCCGCCGGTATGGGGTCACCGGCCTCTTCGCCAGCTATCCTGAACAAAGGTGAGGCGGCACCCAGCTTTGCCTTAACCGATTTGAAGGGCGGCTCCCATCGGCTGGCGGATCTCCAGGGGAAGAAGGTATACGTGAAATATTGGGCTTCCTGGTGCTCCATTTGTCTGGCGGGTCTGGGGGACTTGAATACCTTAGCCGGCGAAACCAAGGATTTCGAGGTGGTAACCATCGTTACACCAGAGTACAAAGGGGAAAAATCCGCCAAGGAATTTACCGAGTGGTTCAACCGGCAGCCCTATGAGCACTTAACCGTGCTCCTCGACGAAAATGGCGTCTGGGCCAAACAATTCCAGGTCAGAGCGTATCCCAGCTCCTATTATATCGGCTCCGACGGGATTCTGGCGAAATCGCTTCCGGGCCACGCATCCAATGAGCAAATCATCGATACCTTAAAGGGTATAAAATGAGGAAGGAGGAAGGGTCATGAAACGTACTGTACTTGGTTTATTCCTCCTTGCCCTGGTTATGGCCATCTCCGCTTGCGGCAGTAGAGGCGGCAGCCATGCAGCTGCTCCTTCCCCCCGCTCTGTCAAAAGCATGACTATACCGGAGGAAAATCTGCGGAGCCTGTATCTGGCAGGTGGCTGCTTCTGGGGAGTGGAGGCCTATATGTCCCGCATTCCCGGAGTTCAGGATGTCACCTCGGGTTATGCCAACGGAACGGGCGAGAATCCCTCCTATAAGGATGTGATCCGCGGAGACCGGGGTTTTGCCGAAACGGTTCATGTGAAGTACGATCCGGCACAGGTTACTCTGCAGACTCTGCTTGATTACTATTTTCGGGTGATTGATCCGACCAGCGTCAATAAACAGGGCAATGACAGAGGCATCCAGTATCGTACGGGTATCTACTACACCACCCCTGCAGAAGCGGAAGTCATTCAGCAGGCAGTGGCCCGAGAGCAGGGTAAATATGACAAACCCATCGTAACGGAGGTCCTGCCTCTGCAAAACTATTATCTGGCGGAGGAGTACCACCAGGATTATCTGGTGAAGAACCCCAACGGCTATTGCCACATCGATCTGAGTATTCTGGATGGGCAGGAGCTGTCCATTGATCCCGCCTTATATCCGCGCCCCACCGATGAGCTGCTGAAGGAGCGGTTAACCAAGGACCAGTACGCGGTAGCGGTCAAAAATGACACGGAGCATGCCTTCAGCAACGAATATTGGGATAACTACGAGCCGGGTCTGTATGTGGATGTTGCCACCGGCGAACCCCTATTCACCAGCCAAGATAAGTATGATTCCGGGTGCGGATGGCCCAGCTTCACCAAACCCGTTGCCCCTGAGGTTGTCACCTATAAAGAGGATACCAGCTACGGGATGATTCGCACCGAGGTAAGAAGCCGGGCCGGTGATATCCATCTGGGCCATGTATTCAATGATGGCCCCAAGGACCGCGGCGGCAAACGCTACTGCATCAACAGCGCCTCCATCCGGTTCATTCCTCTTGAACAAATGGAAGAAGAGCATTACGGTTATTTATTGTCAGTTGTGGAATAGAAGCTTCGGTAATAAAAAGAGGGAGTCCGGCAGGTCAGATTCTACTGACATGCCGGACTCCCTTTATATGTTGGTCACCTTTTTTAAATCAAACCGGATTCCTTCAATAACCGCTTCACAATTGTGGCCACTTCTGCGCGGGTGATGGACGCCTGCGGAGCAAGCTCATCCGCACTCCGGCCGGTTACCAGACCTGCTTGAAGGCTGGCTGTAATGCCTGTTTTCGCCCAATCGGACACCGCCGCGGCATCGGCGAAGGGCTTCAGAAGCTCGCTGATTTCTTTGGCCGGCAGTTTATCTTGCAGCTTGGTTACCGCCATGGCTCTTGCGATAATCAGCATTGCCTGCTCCCGGGTAATCTTCTCATTCGGCCGGAAGGTGCCGTCCTCGAAGCCATCGATGAGCTTGTAGTTGGAAGTGGTTTGAACTGCAGTGTAATACCAATCCGATGCCTGCACATCAGTGAACACCGCAGAGCCGCCCACCGGCTTCAGCCCTAGTCCCCGCATCACAATCGCTGCAAACTCGGCACGGGTAATCGCTGCATCCGGATTAAACAGACCGTCCCCTACTCCATTTACTACCAAGCGGGAGCCCATGTCATTGACATCCTGTTGAGCCCAGTGCTGCTCCACATCCTTGAACGTAAGCGGATGCCAGATCACCGAATACATGCTGTTGGTCAAGCTGTTGATTTGCGCGTAATACTTGCCGCCAATCACGGTTACCTTGGTGGGCACATGACGGACAGAGCCGTCTGCTTCCGTTACAATCCCTGTGGTAATCTTATTGGGATCGATTCCTTCAGGCAGTGCAATGGTGCGTTCGACATAAGCGCTAAACTTGGTGACTTCGACGGTTTGACCCTCATAGGATGCCTCTACCGTAAAGTGAACCGGAGGAGCAACCAATGTAAGCCCATTTTGTCCGTTCGCCGTTTCTCCTACCTTCAGCATTGCGGCTTCCGGTTCGGCAATCCGAATCTGCACCTTAATCTCTTCCAGGGCTGCTGCAGAGCCCAGCTGCTTCGAAATCGAAGCGATATCCACCTGAACCGAAGGAATGGTATAGCTGGCAGTTCCCGTTTGGACCACCAGAACGGCCTGCTTGTCCTCCATGTTCTTCACCATCTGGCCGTTCAGTTCACCAACAACCACATCAGACTTGGCGGATACGGGAATGGTCACCACCGCACCTTGACCTTCTGCCTGAAGCTTGTCCTCCAATTGCTGCGGATTCACTGTTATGGTGGTTACCGTACGGTCTCCCTCTGTAGAAGAGGCGCTTTTGCCAATCTTCTCCTCACGGCCATTGACCAGAACGATGACAGCGTCATTGGCTGGAACCGGAGCACCGCCTGACTGGTTGCCGGAAGCGACACCCGGACCATTGTCGGTGTTATCATCAGAACCCCCGTCGCCGTCACCGCTGCTTGAATTCTCCGTCCACTTGGCATACAGTGTAACATCACCGGTTACCACGTCCGTATCGAAATTCCATGCTACAGTTCCCGCCGCATCCTTGTACCAGCCCCCAAACGTATAACCGGTTCTTTCCGGATCCTTCATTTTGGGAACCTTGGAGCCATGGGAAATCCCTACGTAATAATTCTTTCCATCCTGAACATGATACGTTACGTTGTAAGCCGGCAGCTCAATAATAACCTTTGCCACATGGCTGGTTGCCGTTGTTGGCTCACCGGCAGCAGGATTCGTGCTGGTTACGATCACATAGTAGTAGAAGATTCCTGCTGTATCTGTCGGCACAGCAAATGTACTTTCTGTCGCACCCTCGATCATAAAGGCACCGTTGGTGCTGGGGGTATCGTTGCGGTACCATTGGTAGCTGAGTTGCCCGTCATCATTGCTCTTGGCGGTTACGCTCAGAACCGGATCGGCATCCCCTACCTTCACGGTGCTGCCCACCGGTTGACTCATGATGGTCGGCTCTGCCGCGTTCACCACTTCTTCTACCGTCACCTTCACAAAGGCGCTGATCACCTCCGCCGTTTTGTCGCCGTTGGCCGCATTCTGGGTGTTCGTGACCACCACGTAGTAGTAACGGTCGGACTCATTCTCTGTCGAGACGGTGTAGCTGCTGCCCGTTGCACCCTCGATCATAAAGGCACCGCTGGTGCTGGGGGTATCGTTGCGGTACCACTGGTAGCTGAGTTGTCCGTCATCATTGCTCTTGGCGGTTACGCTCAGAACCGGATCGGCATCCCCTACCTTCACGGTGCTGCCCACCGGTTGACCCATGATGGTCGGCTCTGCCGCGTTCACCACTTCTTCTACCGTGACCTTTACAAAAGCGCTGATAACCTTCGCCGTTTTATTGCCGTTGGCCCCATTTTGCGTGTTGGTCACTACCACGTAGTAGTAACGGCTCGACTCGTTCTCTGTCGAGATGGTGTAGCTGCTGCTAGTGGCACCCCCGATCATAAAGGCACCGTTGGTGCTGGGGGTATCGTTGCGGTACCATTGGTAGCTGAGCTGCCCGTCATCATTGCTCTTGGCGGTTACGCTCAGAACCGGATCGGCATCCCCTACCTTCACGGTGCTGCCCACCGGTTGACCCATGATGGTCGGCTCTGCCGCGTTCACCACTTCTTCTACCGTGACCTTTACAAAAGCGCTGATAACCTTCGCCGTTTTATTGCCGTTGGCCCCATTTTGCGTGTTGGTCACTACCACGTAGTAGTAACGGCTCGACTCGTTCTCTGTCGAGATGGTGTAGCTGCTGCTAGTGGCACCCTCGATCATAAAGGCACCGTTGGTGCTGGGGGTATCGTTGCGGTACCACTGGTAGCTGAGTTGTCCGTCATCGTTGCTCTTGGCGGTTACGCTCAGAACCGGGCCGATATCTCCTACCTTTACTGTTGCTCCGGTCGGCTGCGTTGTAATGGATGGCGCCAAGGCTGGAGCAGCCAGCTTCTTAATCAATCCGGCATCAATATCGCATACATACACCTCTCCATTGCCAGCCACAAACATGCCATAAGGAACAAAGAATTCATCCTTTATACTCACATCAGTCCACTCGTTCCCTGACAGCTTCCTCACGACGGAATTGCCGGAGTCGGCGACATAGACATCCCCACGGCTGTCGACCCCGATCCCCTTCGGATTAAGAAAAACAGCTTCACCTGTAATATCCACCCAAGAGGAGCCCGACAGCTTTTTAACCCTGTTGTTATGATCGGTTACGTAAATCGTTCCATCATGACCTACTGCTAAGCCGGCAGCATTGATGTAAGAATCCGTAACATTCTCCCATTGGTCCCCCACAAGCTTCATAATTCTGCGGAACTCTGTATCTGCCGCGTAAATATTCCCTTGATTGTCTACGGCCACATCCACCGGGTCGGAAAGTCCTTCGGCGATAATGGCTCCCCAACCTCCTTCGGAATACTTCAAAACCATACTGGAACTCTTCATTATCAAATAAAGAGCCCCATTGGAGTCTGTTGTGATACCGGTAATCTGTCCAACAGGCGGCGTAATAGCTTGCCAGCCTCCGTCGGCAACCCTTCTTTTAAGCTGATGGGCATCCGCTACATACAGTGTCCCGTCGTTACTTGCCGCTACGTCAATGGGTCCGTTAACGGGTCTGTATCCCGTAATATCAATCCAGTCGCCCGTTACAGGTGCCGCCTTGATCGTTACCTTAGCTATACTGCTGTAGGTTGTGGCAGATTGGCTGCCCAATGTATTCTTCACGGCCACATAATAGTACATAACCCCCGCTGTATCCGCTGCCGGCTGGTAAAAATCCGCCGTTGCATCTTCGATCAGGGTGGCATTCTCCATACTTTCCACCGTGTTGCTGTACCACTGATAGCTTAATGCTCCGGCATCGCTTTTCGTTGCGGTTACACCCAGGGTAACAATATCACCTGCATACACGGTATCGCCGTACGGATGATTAAGAATAGTGGGCGAAGCCGCAGGCACCGGCGGATTAACCGTTACGGCTGCAATATGGCTGGTTGCAAGCTTTGTTTGAGCTCCCGTAACCTCTGTATTCGTGTTTTTTACAACCACATAGTAGTAGGTGGTCCCTGCTGTTGTGGTCAGAGGCTCGTAGCTGCTGCCTATGGCGCCGGCAATCGCTGTGCTGCCGCTGGTGCTGTTCTCCGTATTGCTGTACCACTGGTAGCTCAAGATTCCGCCATCGGTTACGTTTGCTGCTACGCTCAGGGTGGGGCGTGCGTCCCCAACATTCACCGCAGCACCCTCCGGCTGAGACGTGATGGAAGGTGTCGCCGCATTCACAACTGTGCTGGCCACAGTCAACTTTTTGATCTTCTTGGCCATTGCGTCGCTGACATACACATTTCCGCTCTTGTCTGCCGCTATACCGGCGGGCATCATAAATTCTCCAGGACTGCTGAGGTCTGTCCAAATGCCGCCGGACAGTTTTCTAACAATACCATTGATGGTATCCGCAGCGTATATATTCCCGTTGTCATCCGCTGAGAGCATAATTGCGAAGATGAACGGGGTTGAGCCTGTAACATCTGTCCAAACGCCGCCAGACTGTTTTTTAATCCGGTCATTATCCGCTACGTACAGATTCCCTTCAGAATCTACCGTTACTGCGGTGGGTTTACTAAATCCGGCTGTACTGGCGATGTCCACCCAGCGGTCTTCCACCAGCATTTTTAAGGAAGTAAAGTTATCCGTTACATACACGTTCCCGTTTTTGTCAACGGCCACATCCGATGGGCGGATTAAGCCTGACGGATCCAGACTCGTCCAGGCTCCGCCAGAAAGCATTGTGATCGAGGGGCCATTCGCATCCAGGACATACAAATTTCCGTTGGTGTCCATCGCGATATCGTTGAATCTTCCCTCGTTGCCCTCCAGACCGCTCATCTGCGTCCACACGTTGTCCAGCAGCTTCTTCACGGTGTTGTTTCCGGCATCCACCACATGTAGAATCCCGTTGTCGTCAATGACCAGTCCACCCAGACCGGAAAAACCGCCCGAGTTGGTAATATCTGTCCAGCCTTGTGTCACAGGCTCTGCACTCACTGCTACAGCTGCAACACTGCTGGCCGCCTTGACGGTTTGAATGCCCGTTACATGGGGATTCGTATTGGTGACAACCACATAATAGTATGTTGTCCCCGGCGCAGTTGTAGGCGCAGTATAACTGCTCTGTGTGGCACCGGGAATTTCCGTCCACCCGGAAGCACTGTTCGTCGTGTTGCTGTACCATTGGTAGCTCAGCGTGCCGCTGTCGTATACGGCTGCCGTTACGTTCAAGCTTAGACCTGCGGTCCCTGTGGTCACCGTAGCACCTGCCGGTTGTGTCCCAATGGAAGGCATGGATGCGTTATTCGTGGCCGTTAACCGTTTAACCTTATTGTTCTCACTGTCTGACACGTAAACCGTGCCTGCCGGGTCTACTGCTATACCTGTCGGGTACCTGAAGCTCCCGCTTCCGGTGAGATTCGTCCAAACGCCATTGGACCATTTTTTGACTTTGTTATTGCCGCTGTCCGTCACATAAAGCTCCCCGATGCTGCTTACGGCCACCCCTCTGGGCTCCTGCAGCTCGCCGCCGGTAACCTCGGTCCAACTTTCCTGAACCAGTTTTTTGACGGTGTTATTACCCGTATCGGCCACGTAGACCATTCCGCTTTCATCGACAAACAAACCCTCGGGGTATTGGAAGAGTCCGTTATATGTAATATCCACCCACTTTTCGTTAACCAGCTTTTTAATTTTGCTGTTGAAGGTATCTGCCACATATACAGTCCCATGGCTGTCTACGGCTATGCCAAAAGGACCGGAGAAGCCTTCCCCGTTGGTAATATCTGTCCAAACATTATTGGAGAATTTTTTGATCAGGTTATTAAATGTATCCACTACATACATGTTGCCGTTGCGGTCTATTGCCACAGCTCTTGGGTTCAATAGCCGGATGGCTACTTCTTTCGTGGTCCAATGGCCCATAGAGAATGTTTTGATTTTGTCGTTATTGCCATCAACTACGTACAAATTACCACTGGCATCCATTGTCATTCCGTAAGGATTATTAAAATCTTCTTCACCGTTGATCACGGTCCAGCTGTATCCCTCATCGATAATAGGGTCTACATTCGCATGAGCAACTGGAGTCAACATCGGTGTTACGGTAGAAACAAACATCATGAATCCCATTACCATAGCTAACAGCCTTCTGTAACCTCTTGCATGCTGCATTCATTTCACTCCCGTTTCACACTTTTACTTTGTAAGTCCTTCTACAAAGTTCACATTCCATTCTACCGACAGCGTCTTGCAAAATTCTCACAAACCCCCGCTAAATTCCCATAATATTGTCAATTTAAATCGAATAATGTAGAAGTTCGCGAATTGTTCACAAAATAGCCGGGTCGCCTCAGTTTCCTGTAGAGCCCATGCGGCAGATTGGCCACCTCTTTGTTGGGTTGCTAACCTGTGAGGTAACGGTGATACAGGTGGCAAAGCTGTAGCGGAACTCAGCGACTCTTAGCAAGCTAAATACGCCCGATTTGAAACGTAACGGAACCAAGCGACTCTTACCGCTCATTTCGGCTGCTTCCTCCCCTCTAATTTGCCGCTAAGAGACGGAGAGTTCCGTTAAAAACCCGCAGAGGTCATTTTGGCTGTCTAAGCATCTCTCAGTTCCGTTAAAACTTCACACGTTGCTCCCACTCGTCCTGACTGCCAAACAAGACAAACAGACACAAAAAAGCTGGACGGAAAACTTGTGGTTTTCCGCTCAGCTTATTTATTTCGGGACTCTTCAGTCAGCCCCTTGCCATATCCTGCTCCCCGCTAATTTTACCCCTTCACCGCCCCTGCCGTAACCCCCTCCATGATCTGCTCGCTTAGAATGAAGAAGGCCACAACAATGGGCAGCATACTGATGACCAGTGTTGCTCCGATGGCGCCCCAGTCCGTGCTGTATTGCCCAACGAAATTTTGCACGCCTACCGTTAAGGTTTTCAGATGATCCGAGCTGATGAACGTATTGACGAAGATGAACTCATTCCAGTTATAAATCATGTTAATAATCACGGTAGTGGTTAAGACGGATATGGTCATGGGAAGAACCACTCTGAAGAACATCCGGTTGACCGTGCAGCCATCCATCACCGCCGCTTCTTCAATTTCCCGGGGCAGGGCGTAATAGGCACCCAGCAGAATCATAATCGTAATCGGCATATTGAAGGCGGTATACGACAGGATCACCGACAGCGGGTGGTCCTTCAGATTAAAATCCGAAAACAGGCTGAACAGCGGAATCAAGGTGGAATGCACGGGAATCATCATCCCGGTCATAAACAGCCCCAGAACCAGAGAACGGTTCCTCCATCTCATCCGGGTAATGGCATAGGTGACCATGCTGGCCAGCAGCACCGTCAATATTACCGCCGTCACCGTAATCCACACGCTGTTCATGAAATAGTGGCCAATCTGGCCCTCTGTCCACACCTTGGTATAATTCCCCCAGCGGGGATGGAGAGGCAGGGCAAAGGGAGACAGATTAAACACCTCCTGGTTATTCTTCAGAGAGAAGAAAACCAGCCAGATCAGGGGCAATACCTGCAGAACCGCAACCATTGCCAGAATGAGATAGAGCAGCGCCCACCCACCTGCTTGTAAAACTGCGGATCCGGGCTGCCGTAAGACCGCTCTGCTCCGGGTGATGACAGCTTTGGCCATGAACGTGCCCTCCTAGGAATATTCGATGGTTTCTTTGGCGGCCGTCCATTTGCGGATGAGCCAAGTAACAACCAGACAGATCAGCAGCAGGAAGAACCCGATGGCGCTGCCATATCCGAAGTTGAAGCCCTTAAAGGCGATCCGGTACATATACGAGGCCATCACCTCACTGGCGCCGTTGGGTCCCCCGTTGGTCATCACATAAATCAGGTCAAAATACTTCAGAGAACCCACAACGGCCAGCACCACCGTTACCTTGAACACCTCGGCGATAAGCGGAACCTTGATCCGCAGGGCAATCTGCAGCGGATTCGCTCCGTCGATACGGGCCGCCTCCTCCAGGGAGGAGGGGATATTCTTCAGTGCGGAATAATAGATCAGAATATAGAAGCCGGCGTACTGCCACAGAATAGGGACAAACAAGGCAGGCAGCACATAAGCCGGTTCAGCCAGCCAGGCAGGTGTATTCGTAAAACCGATAAACTCCAGAGCGCTGGTCAGAATCCCGTTAGTGGGATGGTAGATTTTCAGCCACAGCTGGGCGATAGCCACCGACGACAGCAGCATCGGCACCAGATAAATCTTACGCAGCAGATTGGAGCCCTTGATCCGTCCGGCCAGCAGCAGCGCCACCGCCAGATAAACCAGCAGGCTGAGAGCGGAGAAAACGGCCAGCAGCAAGGAATGGAAGGCGCTCTCCCAGAACAGCCTGTCGCCCATCAGCTCCAGATAATTATCCAGACCGATGAACTCCTTGGCGCCGATGCCATCCCACTTGGTCAGCCCGTAATAACCCGTCAGCACAATGGGAATGTAGATCAGCCCCAGGACCAATAGAAGCGAAGGCAGTACATATAATGCGATAATCCATTTGTTGGACAGCACCTTATCCATGTGGTTACCGTTCCTCCTTCCGGCTTTATTCGCTGGCTGCCTTGGTCAGCGCTTCCTCATGCTTCTTGGCGAAGTCCTCTGGCGTCACCGCTTTGCCGAAGATGGCCTGGATCATATTGAGATGCGCCTCAGCGGCGGAGGGTTTCATCTGCACATCGGCAAACAGTGTGATGCTGCTGGCATTGTTCAGCTCCTTGAGGAGATCAATATACATGGCGGGCAACTGCACAGCAGAGGTATCCACCTTGGTAGCCGGTATCACACCCGCATCGGTGACGGAAACCTTGCCCCATTGCTCTACAAAATACTCCACGAACTTCTTGGCCTCTTCCTTCACCTTGGAGTTCTGCGCCACGAACAGGCCAACACCGGGACCGCCCACCCAGCTGTTCACATCACTTTTGCCACCGCTGACGGTGGGGAATTTGAAGAAGCCGACATTGTCTTTAAACGCTTTGGGCACATCCGGATTGGTGGTAAAGTTGGGCAGCTCCCAGGTTCCCATCATGTACATGGCTGCTTTTTCGTTCATAAATTCGGACTTGCCTTCATCATTGGACAGCCCGTTGAAGCCCTTATTGAAGGCGTTGAGATCTACCAGCTGCTGGATTTCCTTGGCCGCCCGGATCAGGCTGGGATCCTCGAAGGAGGCGCTGCGGTCCACAGCCTTCTTCAGCGGCTCCGTGCCGCCGATGCGGTTGGCCAGGTACATGTACCACAGGGACCCGGTCCAGCGGTCCTTATTGCCCAGAGCAATCGGAGCCACATTGTTCTTGACCAGTGTTTTCACAACCTCAAGGAATTCATCATACGTGCCGGGCACCTTCAACCCGTACTTGGCAAAAAGCGCCTTGTTATAATAAACCGGGGTAATGTTCAGCTCCAGGGGGTACGCGTAGGTTTTGCCGCCGATGGCATACGCCTCTGTAGTGCCGGCCACAAATTTATCCTTCAGCTTGCCCTGCAGCCCGTCATCCAGAGTAGCGAACAAGTTGCCCTTGACATACGGCTCCAGGAAACCCGCTGCCCAGGTCATGCCTACATCCGGCAGCTGGTTGGAGGCGGACAGCACCTTCAGCTTGCTTTTGTACTGCTCGTTCTCCAGAATTTCCTGCTTCACGGTTACATTGGGGTTGGCCTTGGTGTAGTCGTCGATGATTTTGTTAACGATTACATTTTGCTGTTTGGAGCTCCCTGCCGGCCACAGATGCATGAAGTTAATGGTGACCTTCTCCGCCTTGGCGGTCGGTTGAGTGGTGGCTTGGGCAGACGCTGCAGCTGTAGCTGCCGGTGCAGATGATGCTTTGGACCCTTCCTCATCCTTGTTCGAGGCACAGCCCGCCAGTGAAACCGCTCCCAGCATGGACAGCGCCAACAGACCAGCAAACGCTTTTTTGACCATTCCAACTTCCCCCTTGGGTATCGTCGCCGCCGCGCAATGCTCCGGCAGCTGTGTCTTTATCGTAGCATGGCCGTTTTGTTCCCGTAAGGTTACAGGTTTTGGGGAAAATACCTTATTCTTTAGATGGGCCCGTTGTCCCCGGACATCTGCTTGCGGTATTGGCTGGGGCTTAATCCCGTGTTTTCCTTGAACAGCTTGATGAAGTATTTGGGGGTCAGATACCCCACCTGCGCGGCAATTTCACCGATGGGCAAAGCCGTGGCAAGCAGCAGCTCCTTGGCCTTCTGGAGTTTGCAGCGGGTGACATATTCCAGGAAGGTCAACCCGGTCTGCTCCTTGAACAAAAAGCTGAAATAGCTGGCGTTCAGGTGCACCACCTCCGCTACCTCCCGCAGGCCTAAGGGGGCCTGGAGATGGCTCTCCACATAACGCATAGCCTTCAGCACCGGCTCGCCGATCCGCCCTTCCCCGCTTTCCTGGAGCTCCAGCAGGGTTTGATCCACCATCCTCTCCATCGCCTGCTGGCGGTGGCGGCTTTGGTCCAGCTTCAGAGCCTGCTCCACCGTTTCCAGGAGCTTGCGCTTCTCCAGGGGCTTCAGCAGATATTGGAACACCCCCAGCCGGATGGCATGGTGGGCATATTCGAATACGGCGTGGCCGGAAATAATAATGACTACCGGGCTGGCTCCCTTGGCCTGGGCTTTCTCCACCAGTGTAAGCCCGGTGATCTCCGGCATGCGAATATCCGTGATAAGCAGATGCACCTGCTCCTCCTCCAGCACCCGTGTGGCTTCAGCCGCGCTGCCCGCGGTTATAACCCGGACTGCTCCGGACAAGTCCGTTTCCAGCGTTTTTTTGACCCCGTCCCGGGTTCTTGGCTCATCATCCACCACCAGTACAGTCTTAAGCGAATTCATGCACTCTCCCCTTCTTCCCTGGGAATCTCAAACCGCACCACCGTGCCCGCTCCCGGTGTGCTCTCCACAGACAGGGCACCTGCCTGATCATGGTAATATAGCTCCAGCCGTCTCTTCACATTGCGCAGCCCCAACCCCGTCCCCTTCGTGGAAACTGGCGTGCCCGAGCGGATGGACAGCAGCAGGCTCTCCAAGGCCTTGGCCTCCATCCCCGCTCCGTTATCCTCTACAACTACGGCAAGCCTCTGGCCCCCCAGCTGCCCGAGCTCCTCGATAGCGATGCGGACTCTTCCGCCCTCCACCTTCCCTTCGATGCCATGGACAATGGCGTTCTCCACCAAAGGCTGGATCAATAGCTTTGGGATGGGTGTAGCCCGGCAGGAATCCGGGCAATCCACGGACCAGAACAGCCGCAGGCCGAAGCGCATCCGCATGATGTGAAGGTACCGCTCAATATGCTCCAGCTCATCGCCGATGGTGACCCACTCCTGCTTGCCGGAGCCGCCGATGACATAACGAAACATGTGGGACATGGCTACCACCAGATCCGCCAGCTCCTCCTCCCCCTTGTCAGAGAGCGACCAATAGAAGGCCTCCAGCGTGTTGTACAAAAAATGCGGGTTGATCTGCGCCTGCAAAGCCCGGAGCTCCGTCTGGCTTTGGACCAGCTCCTTCTCGTAGACCAGCTTAATGAGGGCATTGATATTGTCCGCCATCTGGTTATACGTATGGTTCAGCTCCTGCAGCTCCATGGTGCGGGAATGCTCCAGGTTGGGCTTCAGCACACCATCCCGGGCGCCGCGCATAGCCTTGATCAGCCGGAGAATGGGCCGGGTAATAAGCCCCGAGAGCAGATAGGACAGCACAATGAACAGCACAAAACCCGCTGCCCCCGAAAGCAGCAAGGCCTGACGGAGGACAGAGATCCCCTTGGTCACATCGCGGACGGGAGTGAGAATCATCAAGGTCCAGCCGGTGGATTCGGAGGGCTGCTTCACCAGAATATATTCCTCCCCGTTAATCGGGACCGTCGAGCTGGTGCTGTCCAAAAGCTCCTGCACGGGAAGGGGGATTTTGGTATTCATGGCAATGGGAGAGCCGTCGTGATCGGCCAGAATCATCATCTCGGTCATGCGGCCCAGAGGATACGGCGTCTGAAAATCGAAGTAGGACCGGTCCAGACTCAGCAGCAAATAACCGCCGTGGGAGTACCAGCGGTCCATCAGATTGATCCGGCGCAGGGATAATACCGACGAAGAATCGCCCGGGTCAATGCCCAGCCAGGCCAGCCGGCCCAAACCCGAATCGGCGGCTTGAATATCCTTCGGGCTTACCCGGGCGCCCAGGCTTTGATCATCCATGGGAAACAGCCTGCGCCCGTCGGCAGCATACAGCTCCACCCGGTTCACCCCGGTGGAATAGGACTGGAAGCGGCTGATCACCTGAAGCAGCCCCTGCCGCTGGGTGAAGTCGGCCTGCCTGCCCTTCAGCTCGTGAAGCAGCAGTTCCTGCACATACCCGTCCGTCATAATTTGGGCCGTCAGAGCATTGGTCTGCTCCAAGAGCGCATCCAGCCGTCCGTTGGCCTGCACCGCCGTCTGCTCGATATGGCCGCTGGAGTTATTCTTCAAAAGGAGAGACACCGATTGATACGTGCTGGCCCCGAATACACAAAGAACCACCGTCATCACCCCGACAAAACCCACCAGAATCTGGCTGCGCATGGTATGAATTCTGAGCAAGGCCCCGACCACCATTTCCTTTTTTTATAAAAGTTGTAAGTGCTTACATCCGCATTATACAGAAAGTCCGGTGGGTTGGGAAGGGGGAAAGAAGTAGTTGACATGTCAATTACAGTCTGCCGCGGAATAGTACTTGTCCAAAGATACTTTTTGCTCTTCTGCCCTTACAAGTTCGCATTCTATGAATATTTTAGGATTGCAGACTTAAAATCTGTTAATTTTTATGAGGAGTTGATTGTGAGTGGAAGAGAACAGAAAGAAAGAACCTTGTAATTGTGGTCAAAAAGCAGAGAGCAGTGACTTTCTCGGTCCAGCAGGCGGGAAGTTGCAAAGCAATAGCTTACGTGCCAATGCATGTCTTTCTAATCAATCTGACTTTATCAACGGGGCTGTAGTTTCTCAAGGAACATCCTACAATATCATTGACTTAGCCAAATGGGTGTCTTGGCAGAGCTTTCAATCTCCTTATTACGGAGTTTTGCCAATTTCAATCATTCTTGCTCACTGGGCTTTTGAGCATGGCTGGAGCCGGTCCTCTTTTCAAAGCGCATGGAATCCAGGTTTTCAAACTGGCAACTGTGGCTACGACGGTACATCTGATGGCACACCTCACGGTACATTTTTTAATAATGTTATTGAAGGGGTCTCGGCTTATGCCCATCTGATCATTTCTGGCTACCGTCATGTCCAATTCGCATACTCTGATGGAGGGTTCGGGAATACTGGTCTTAATGCAGCATGTACTGCGTTAAGATATGGATACTACTCAGGATATACAGGCAGTTCTACTAGTTATTGTGCTTCATCAAATTCCTTCGCTCTGAATAGCACAGCCACAAGGAGATTGTGGACAGCAAGTGGCGGTTACGAAAATATGTATGAGACGATAACCGGGAGAGATTGTTTGAATAACTACACTTACCAGCAGTCTAGTGATCCGAATGTATATGGGTTCAGCAACATTTCCTGGTAAAACATCAAACCCCAATAAGACAGCTGTCTTATTGGGGTTTTCTAAATCATTTGATTACAAGGTCCATAGTTAAAGCAATATGGGTCACCTTGTCTTTCTCAAGCGTAAATATAATTGAATATTTATTGTTTGCTGATTTTTGCTCCAAACGTTGACTATCACCATTTCCCTTGACCTCTTTTGCTTCGGGATATGCTGTTGCTACATCTATCTTTGTACTACCGATACCAATATCTCTTGGCGTTTTCCCCAGGAAAGGACTGTTTACTCGAATTGCCCAAACTGCCTCGCCAAGGTTTAATTCGAGCCCTTTTTCTTTATATATCCATAATGGATCTCCAATACCATGCGAGATTGATTCTTCAGTTGGTTTACCAAGCTTTTGCTTTACTTCATTTGGGGATTGCCCAATTTTCAAGTCGCCAATCATCATATCCTTTTCGGTCAAAGAATGATCATTCACTTGGGTTTGTGTAGTCGGTGTTGCGCTAGGAACTGGAGATGGAGAATGCTTACTTTCAGTAATATCCTTGTTAGAACATGCTGATACGAGTAACAGCAAGCAAGCCACGCTCGTTCCCATCCATAATTTTTTCCATGCATTCATCACTTTTCACCTTCTTTCCATATTCAAATATTCATTCCCCATTTAGACGCAAGTAAAAGCAAAAAGGTTCCATAAATCCACTTTTATTAGTAATTAACGGTAATTAATCAATTAACATATTTACATCATCAATGGGGATGTAGGTCAAATCTAGCACCAGAAGAAACGAGGTAGTACATATAATGCCATTATCAGTTTGTCTGGGCGTATGATACACGTATTGGAACACAATGCCCAAACATGCTATAAGTAAAGAAAGAAGCAGGCCATGCACCATTTAGCTTTATATTTTTAGGGATGAAAGGATTTGGAGATGAGCTGGAGTAAATTGAAGCAGCAGCTGGAGGGTTTTCTCAGTCCGGCACTAGCAGAAAGAGTGGCATACCGGGCAACCGGCTACCGCTACTTGCTTGACCGGCCGGGGATTTGTTACCTTGCCGTAGATAAGAAGGATATCCTGAATATGAATGACCGGTCCAGCCCCATCCGTTGGTATGAGACGGAGCAGGAGGTCCGGAATGATCCGGATATCGATGTTCCTGTTAATCCGGAAGAGATTGAAGCGATCCGCATGGAAACCAAAGGGGCTGTGCCGGAGGCGCGTCTTCCTGTCATAGCCAGGAGCAGAAAAAACACCGTCCACGCCAAGCAGCTGATGCTGGCCCAGGCGGCGCTAAGTAAATCCAATTTTACCGCCGCCGCTACCACCTTTTTATCGACATCCATCGAAGACAGTCTGGAGAGCCCGGATATCCTGTTGAACATCCTGGCCCTGATCGACAGACGGGTAGGCAAAAAGCGGATCGTAAACCTGTTCGGAAAGATAAAGGCCAAACATCCGGCCGTGCAGTATTTCTATGAGCTGCGGCGGAGCACGTTATAAACAGGGAAACGCCCAAATACGGCATCACCTGTCAGTATGCACAAACCTTCTCTAGCATTCTGCAATATGGTAAGGGTGAGATGCTAGTTAGCTTGCTAGTATTCTCGACTTACTTCAAGAGGAGGAAATTTCATGGCGATTGAATATTCCAAGATTGTCCGGCTACCGGTTACTCCTGCAGTGAATGGGTTTAGCACGGATTTGGTGTTGCCCAGCGCGTTCTCTTTTGGCTCCGGCGGCGGATTTATTAACTTCTATGTAGGCTTCGGCGACTATGAATGCGGCATCTCCACCCGCAACGGCGAAAGCAGCTGGCATTGGTTTGCCAACAGCGGCGCAGTCCCGGGAACAGATGCCGGAGGAGCATACGGGGAATTCGTCAACGGGGATACGGTGAATATCAGCCTGCAGCTTTTATTGAGCTCGGGCTCCAATTATGTTGTGAAATTCTATGTAAATGGCGTTCACCGCCACAGCTTCTCGCCAACCTATTCCTCCACCGCTACCTTCGCCAACGGGCGCGTCGTTCTGGCTTGTGCACAGGGCCAGTGGGACTCCTCTGCTTCGATTCCCAATCCTCTTCCTGCCTTCACCATTCGGCACAATCAAGTGAAAACCTTCAATACGAAGTACCGGAACGCAAGCGGCACATGGATTAATGTTAACTCCAGCAATTGTACCCCCGGCATTACCCATTCTCCTGCGGGGGGTACCACTCCTGCTCCCGTGGATTATTCCGTTTCTGCGGCTTCTTTTGGCAGCGGGATTTATTACGCTTCCGTAAAGGTGTAAGCTTCCTCATATCCTCTATCCCGGACGTAAAGAATAAGCCGGGCGGAAACACATGGTGTTCCGTCCGGTTTTTTTGCTGCCCGTATCACGCCATTGACACCCCAAAAATAACAGGAGTATAATAAACACTATTCAATGATTGAACACTGTTCAACAAACGAAGAGGTGTATAGGATGAGCATTGCCGAACGAAAAGAACGGGAAAAAGCGGAGATGCGGGAGGATATTCTGAACGCCGCGCGCGAAATCGTCAGCCACAGCGGGATAGACGGAATCTCCATCCGCAAAATAGCGGGCATGATCGACTATTCCCCCGCCATCATCTACCACTATTTCAAGAACAAAGAGGAGATCATCGGAATCCTTATGGAGGAAGAATACCGCAGGATACTGGCGGCGTTGTCTCCTCTCCAAACCACCGGGAATTCACCGGAGGAGCGGCTGAAGGAAAGCATAAAAAGCTTCATGATGCTGGCTGTAGAAATGGGCGATGCCTATAAAAGCATTATGCTCAATTCTTCCCCCGCCGTGCTGGCCCGTACCTCTGTGCTGCAGCAGGGTGCGGCTTGTGAACGTCCGGCCATCAGCATGGTGTGCAGAGTCCTGCGGGAGCTGCCGGGATGGGCCGGGTCTACGGACGCCCAGGTGGAGCTGACCGCACAAACCATCTGGTCCCTGGCCTTCGGACTTGCACTGCGAAGCATTGTGGAGCAGGTGAATGAGGAGCAGCGGCAGCGGTTGATGGAGCATACAACAGAGTTTGTTCTGCAAGCACTTCGGAATCCGGCTAAACAGCCTAAAGGAGGAATGTGAATGAAGCATCAACGAACCATCAGTATTCTTACCGCCCTGATTGTCCTACTGTCCCTAGTGGCGGGAATCATCGGAATTATGCCGGGGGAAGGCGCAGAGGGCCAAACCTTCTTATCCATTCACGGGGAAATGGTCCAGCTCCACGGCAAGGGCATCTATGCCAAGGACTCCGTTGCGGCGGCAGCCCAAGCGATAGCACAGGATTGGGTGACGGTGTTTCTCGGCGTTCCGCTTTTGATCCTGTCCTGCTGGTTTGCAAGACGAAAGTCGCTGAGAGCAAGATTGTTATTCGCGGGAACACTGGCCTATTTCCTGTATACCTACATGTCTTATTCCTTCCTGTGTACATATAACCCGCTGTTTCTGGTGTATGTGGCGCTGATGTCCTTGTGCTTTTTCGCGTTTGTGCTGGTGATGCTTTCCTTTGATATGGCCCTGCTCCAACAAGCATTCAGCGAGAAGCTGCCCACCCGAACAATCGGCATTCTCATGATCGTCTTCATGTGTGCCATTGCACTCATGTGGCTGGGCAGGATCGTTCCTCCTCTTCTGGATGGAGGCACTCCCTTGGTTCTGGAGCATTACACCACACTGGTCATACAGGTAATGGATCTGGGTTTGATCATTCCCGTATCCATTCTGTCGGCCATTCTGCTGATGCGCAGAAGACCAGCCGGGCTGCTGCTCTCTGCGGTGATGTGTATGAAAGGAGCCACCATGCTGACCTCCCTTACGGCCATGGTCATTAACCAAAAGTTGGCTGGAGTGGACATATCGGTAGCGGAAATGGTGGTGTTCCCCGCTGCCAACCTGCTGGTTCTGCTGGGCATCTTCGTCTTTATGACGAAAATCCGTGTGAGTCCTTCAAATTAACATTTGGTTCCCTCCAGCCTCTTTCCGAAATGCAAATGTGCATTTATTTGAGAGACTAACCTTCGTTTGTACAATCTATCCTGCAAAAATGCAGTTATTTCCGTCAGATGGGAGCAAGTTGGACCCTGCGGCTCCAAATAAATGCACATTTGCATTTGGTATGCAGCAAGCGTCGAAATTCTGGCAGAATAGATGCACTTTTGCAGGATAGTCGTTTCACAGAGGTCCCTCCAAACCAGCCCTGCCTGTTTTGAAGCCTCCATAACCTTCTGTACGCACCAGCTTCAAGGCTTCGTCAATCTGCATGGCGCCATAACCCGTGTCCGGATCAAACCCGGCCGCTTCCACATCCCTGGCGCTGTCATACAGCAGCTGCCGCACCTGTTCCGGCTGCAGGTCGGGCTGCGCCGCCAGAACGGCAGCCACAGCTCCTGTGACTTGAGCGGCGGCATAAGAGGTGCCGGAGGCGGTAGTGCTCTCCCCCCGCAGCCCCAACACCTGCAGCTTTTCTCCCGGAGCCGCCAGAGTCACCCCGTTCCGCTGGGAGAAGGAGGCCGCCCGGCCATCCTGCCGCAGCGCCCCCACACCGATGACGGTTTCGTAGGCAGCAGGGTAATAGGTAAGCTCGGGAGCGGTCCGTTGGCGGTTCCCCACCGAAGCCACCACAACGACCCCCTGCTGCTCCGCATACGCGATGGCTTCCCGCAGGGCAGGGACATCCCTGGTGACTCCTGCGCTGAGGTTGATGACCTGGCAGTCGTACTCATCCACCGCATCCCGGATGATCCGGACGATGGTATTCAGATCCGATTGGACGGGCTTCCCGCCGGCGGTTCTGGTATCGTACACCAGCGGCACCAGTACGGCATCCGGCGCCGATTCCAGAATCAAACCCGCCAGAGCCGTGCCGTGGCCGATAACATCAGCCGTATCCCGTCGGGGCAAGGCGTAATTCCAGCCCTTGCCGATATGGGCGGCGTCAATGGCGATAGGGGAGATGCCGCTGTCGATGAGAGCCACCTTCACCCCCGGCTGCTCCGCTGCCGCCGTTCCCGACACCGCCAGAAACAGCTGGCCTAACAAAATAACCCCCCAAAAGTGACGACATGCTTCGAAGCCATTCCGGATACGAAAAGAGAGAATCGGTTTCACCGTGTGCTCCTCCTGGAGCTGCGTGATGCAGCCCCCCTTAGTTGCCCCACATATCCTTGGCCGCGCCGCTGACGGGCTTGCAGGTCACAAGCGCCTCATTCACCTTCTCCTCCACCTCGTAATCCGCACTGAGTGTGCCCACAAAGTGGAGAACATTGGTGCCCTCGCCGCCCACATAGCCGGCATAGCTCAGATTCAGTCCTTCAATGGCGCCAAGCGTCACGTTATTGCGGTCGGCCACAATCTCGTCATACACCACAGAGATGGAAATGGTATCGCCTGCCTGGTACCGGCCAACAGCCATAGGGGCAACGCCGATCTGATTGGGCTTGGCCTGGTCGAGGGGTTTGGCCCACAGCTCGCCGGCGTTGAAGTAGAAGTAAGAGTCGGCGGATGCGGAGTTGTAGGCTCCCATGGTAATGGAGCAGAGCTCATCCTTTCCATATGGGACATAGTAGTCCCCGGAGCCTCCCCCCAATGCTCCCAGCGTACTGGTCACATGAACGCCGTATTGGGTGCCGCTTGCGCCAAGTGTACCCACAGCACCCGGCAGGGTGACGGTGTAGGCATCCCTATTATCCTTGTCTCCGTTAATGCCGTAAATCATGCCATATTTGCTGGCCTGCGGCAAATTGGGCAGGTTGGTGCTGTTTTTATTCTTGTCGAAGGATACATTCCCCTCCACATGATTAAACAGCACGTAGCGGTACATTCTCCAGCCGCCGTCCGTTGCCGTCAGATTCCGCAGCTGCACCCCCATGCCTGTTGCGGTGGCATTGATGTATGCGCCAAGGCTCGGGTTGTCATTGTAACGGCTCGGATCGAAGGCCTGGGCAGACAAACCAACCGCCAGTGTGCCGGTATAGCTGCTGCCACCGCTGCTTTCCTTGATTTCCAAACGATTGTTGGACGTCTCTGCGATTCGTTTGTATGCGCCTATGGCAGACTGTGCAAGCCTATACTCTGCATTCTGGGCCAGCTCCCGCTTGACCGTCCTCTTCTCCGGGTGGATGATGCCGGCACAGAGATTCCTGGCGCTGGTCAGCTTATACAGCTCCACGGAGTAGTAGCGGTTTCCACCCATGGTATAAGCCGAAGCCAGCGCATTGTCGGATATGGCCGTGCCGCTGCGGAGCGACGGGGTAGCCGTTTCTCCCTCCACCTTGAACTCCCGGTAGCTTCCGTCACCGTCCGCGGAGGTGAAGGTGGCAAACACAGCCTGACCGCCCACATGCTTGAAGTGCTCCGCCTCCGCTGTTCCTCCGATAGCTGTTCCGTTGACGGTGCGGTAGAACACGTACTGGACATCCTCAGTGATTACGGCGGCAGATGGGATGGTCCGGGTCACCCGGTAGGTGCTGGTGCCGGTCCCGTTGTTATCATAAGCGGTACTCACATAGCTCAGTGAGAACAAGCCGCCGTGTGCCCACTTTGCCGTCAGTTGAATGGCGCCGGTGCTGCCTGGTTGAATCGACTCGATCATACGGCCGCCGGAATCATACCAGCCGAGGAACTGGAATCCCCCGCGGATGCCGGTAGGCGCATTCAGCCTGATTTCCCCTGAGGTGCCATGGTAGAGGGTAGGGTTGTCCACACTGGCAGCCACACCGTTCAGACTGTACGAAATAGTGCTGATATTCTCCTTCCAAATGGCATACAGATGCACCTCTCCCTGGGCAGCCGGATTCTTCACCACTTGTCCGTCAGTCCGGTAAATCTCAGCGCTGTCCCTTGCAACACTCCAGCCGGCGAAGGAATACCCGATATTTGCAAAGGAATTGCTGGCCAGCGGCTGCGCCGCGTCATAGGTGAAGAGCTGCTGCACGGTCTCATCCGGGACGCGGTTGCTATGGAAGGTCACTACAATCTGGTTAGGCGTCCACTTGGCATAGAAGGTCCTGTCACCGGAGCTGCCCGCCGGGATGGCGACCACTCCGGCCTTGTCCTCTTCGGCAAACCGGTCACTTGTATACCACCCTGCAAAGGTATAACCCGTTTTATCGTATTGGAGCTCCGGCAGACGAATGGGATCACTCAGGACGGAATAATAGCCGGGCAGATAGTCATCCCTTAGATACAGATTAGTGTCATAGGCATAGCGGATCGTATAGAAGACGGTCTCCCACCGTGCCGTCAGGGTGATGTTGTCACCGGGCATCGTGGTAAAGGTATACAGGCCGTCAGTCCCCTCCAGCTTCCATCCGATAAAGCTGTAGCCGGTTTTGGCCGGAGGGACCGGGGCGGCTACGGCTGTACCGTACGCCTGTGTAATGGACGGGACTGCCGTTCCGTCACTGTTGAAGGTAATGGTAAACTGCCCCAGTGCCCACTGGGCATACAGGGTGATATCCTCCTGTGCGGAGAGGTTCATCACCTGCTCAGCATCCGAGTAGGCCGTGCCGCTGCCGTCGGCTTGTGTATTCCAGCCTGTGAAGATGCCGCCGGTTTTGACGAAGGCATTCCCGGCCAGGGCAATGCGCTGGTCGTAGATATGGGACTGGGCATCCATGCTGCCGCCGGTTGCGCCGTTGCCGTTAAACTCCACCCGGTACTCGTTTGGCTTCCACTGGGCGTACAGGATGTGGTCCGATGGGGTGCTCACGGGCGTATCCGCAGTCACCCGGGTGCCGCCATTATCTGCGGTGAACCAGCCGGCAAAGCTGTAGCCGGTCCTGACGCCACTCACGTCAGGCAATACATACGGCAAATCGAAGATCACCTGTCTGCTTCCGGGAGCCTCTCCATCAGCGCCATTCAGCTCAAAGCCCACCTGGTAGGGGTTCCCCGTCCAACGGGCATACAGGGTGATATCGCCTGTGACCCGCAGGGCGGTTATCCGTTCGCCGCCTGTCTCCTGTGTATACCATCCGCCAAAGGTAAACCCGGTCCGGTAAGGAGTGGGCAGCACAAGGGTTGCATCCGTAGTACCGTAGATGATTTTATCCCCTTCTGGGCTGTACCCCTTCAACAGGATCACATTGTCCTCTTCCGCCTGCCATTGGGCCACGATGCTCAGGTCACTTGCAGGCATAACCGCCGGAAGCTCCGGCTCCCAGCCCTGGAACGTGTAGCCGGCGCGGACAGGCGTGAAAAGGTTGATGGATGTGCCATAGGGCAGATTCATGATTCCCGTTCCCTGCACTCCTCCGGCGCTGTCATAGCTCAGGGCATAGTAGTTCCTCCAGTAGTAGAATGCGATCCTTTTGGCTTCATCATTGAGAGAGATCTCATTCAGGGAAAAACCCTCATACTCATATTTCGGCACCTGTGTTTTCACAACGTGGATATCGCTGTTGTAGCTGTCATAGGACACCTGGTCAACCAGGGTATTCGTATGCGCGCTGACCGGAAGATCCTGCTGGTAATACTCCACCGTATAGGTCACCTTGCTCAAGCTCCATACAGCCGTTAAGGTATGGTCCCCTGCTGTTTTGACCACGCTGTCCGCGGTGACGATCTGGCCCTGCCCGTTCTGCCAGCCCTCGAAGGTATAACCTGCGCGGAAGGGAATTCGGTAGGCCAGCTCGCTGTAGGTCTGGTCATAGGTGACCGTCATTGCGTTGGGATTTGCGAGGAAACCACCGTTTTTATCAAACGACACTTGATACGAAAGCGCCGTAAACCTGGCCTCCACCGTGATCGGGTTGGCCGGCATAACCGGAGGATACGATTCCCAGCCTGCGAAATAGTAGCCTGGTTTGTCCGGGATGGAGGCAGGAGGAACGACCGTATCGTTATACGTTACACGGGTGGTTTGATAGGGCCTCCCTTCCGCCATCCAGACAACCTCATAGCTGTTTCGGGTGTAGACGACGCTGACCCATGTTGTGCCGCTGCCGTCGATGGTCTTCTGGATAATGGGCTGGGCAGTGAAGCCCGTGCAATCGGTGGACGCTGCATGGGTAGTGTCCCCCGCAACGCCGGTTTTTTCCTCTGTCAGGAAAAGCTCCTCGCCACGAGCATCACCCCAGTCTTTATAGTGCCTTACCGTATACGCGATGCCATCCAACGGGTCCCACAGCGCAGTCAGCGTATGGTCTGCCGCAATGGCTACCACGGAGGCGCCGTTAATTATGCTTTCACCGAGGCTCCATCCGGCAAAGGCATACCCCTCCCGGACAACGCCTGTGGGCAGCGTGCCATAGGTCCTGCCGTAGGTTACCGAGGTAACCGACGGGGTTAACCCGCTGCCGCCGTTGGCATCGAAGGTTACCGTGTAGGAGCAGGGAGCATATTCGGCAGTAACGGTCAATGCCTCTGCCGGCATAGAGGTTTGGATATTCCTCCATTGGACAAAGCGGTAGCCCGGTTTGTCCGGAATTTCCGGAGCTATAAGGCTGGCTCCGTACTTCACAGACCCGGCTTCAAGGGTCTTACCGTCCGCCACCCAGATCAGGGGATAGGCGTTTCTGGTGTAGCGGATCTCGATGACGGTTGAGCCGTCCCCCTTAACCGCCTGCTGGGTGACGGACTCCGATGCTGTGAAACCAGCATAGTCCTTAGCAGCCGCTGCGGTGTCCGCTCCGGTGATGCCGGCCTTGTGTTCAGCCTCCACCAGTGATTCCGGGTAATGGCCCTCCACATCCTGCTTCATGTGCTTCACGGTGTAACCGGTGTCCGTCCTAACCGCCCACACCGCTGTCAGCGTGTGGTCCTCCGCCGTCCTTACCCTGCTGGCCGCCGTAACCGTATCGCCGCCAGCGTTCACCCACCGTTCAAAGTGATATCCCGCCCGCTCCGGTGCAGCCAAAGCATCTCCATAAGGGCTGTCGTAGGTAACCGTTATGGAAACGCCGGGCAGCTCACAAGCCATATCCAGTGTCACTGTGTACGTATTCGCGGTGAATTCGGCCGTCACGGTGAGCCCCTTGGCGGGCATAATATCCGGGACTCCCTTCCACTGCCGGAACGTATAACCTGCCTTGACCGGTGTACCCTCGGGTTTGGCGGGAACCGCCGTACCGAATTTGACACTCGGGGTAGTGGCAAAGGTCTGCCCGTCCGCCACCCAGGTGATGGCATAGGTGTTTCTGGCGTAACGGATTTCTACCACGGTGGAGCCGTCCGGCTGAATGGTTGCTTGCACCGCCTCTCCCGGGGCAAATCCGCTGTAGGCTTTGGCGTTGGCAGCCGTAGAGGTTCCGGTTATCCCGGCCAGCGTCTCGCTCTCCACCAGTCCGCCCCCGCTGGAATAGGTGCCGTCCACCTCCTCGCGGATATGCTTGACGGTGTAGGGCGTATCCGCTGCAGGCTTCCAAACGGCAGTGTAGGTCCGCTCCCCGGTGCCCATGAGGGTCCCTTCTGCAAACCCCTGCCAATAATCCAGGACATAACCCTGCTTGACCGGGGTTTCCGGCTTGGCGATCACCGCTTCATATTTGACCGGAACCGTAATGGTCATATCGCCCGCCGCCCAATGTACGCTGTAGCTGTTTCTGGCGTAGCGGATCTCCACCACAGCGGAACCGTCCGGCCGGATCCGCTCCTGCGCCGTCTCTCCGGCTGTGAAGCCCTCATAGGTTTTGGCCGCTGCCTGCGTCTCTTCCCCGGTTATGCCCGTATGGAATTCCCATTCCACAAGCTTGCCTGCGGCGGGATAAGCGCCGTCCACATCCTCGCGGATATGCTTAACGCTGTATGCAATACCCCCTGCCGCCTCCCACCGCGCAGTAAAGGCGAGGTCTGTTGCTCCCAGCGTTTCCGGCACCTCAGGGGACCACCCTGCAAAGGTATAGCCCACCCGCGTTGCGCCGGGTGGCACGATGGCCGCACCGGCGTACAGCGTATAGGTCACGGGATTCCCGCCGTTTGCCGGCTCGAAGGTCACCGTATGCCGGATGCGCTTATAGTTGACCTTGATCACCGTTTTGCCATCGCTGGAAATGGGCTCCGCTTCGCTTACCCTGCCATTGACGGTCGCGTTCTCGAAGGCGGTTTCGCCCTCTGTCACATACCGGCTGTTTACCAGAGCGGAGGTGCTGATCCGTTCGCCGGTTTGGCCTGTTTTCAAGACGATATCCTGCAGGAAATATCTGCCGTCGGGCTGTTGAACATAATGCTCCACCCGGTACTCCGTGCCGGTGTCCTTCTCCCATTGTGCGGTGTAGGTTTGGTCCTGCTCGCCCATATAGGTGCTGACCGTCCGGTCCCAGCCCTTGAAGATATAACCCTTGGCGCCAAACTGGGGAGCAGTAATGGCGGAGCCGTATTTCAGCCGGTTCACGACCTTATCCCCGCCTACAATGCCGGGATCGAAGGTTATGGTGCGGGTCTGCAGATCATAGTAATAACGCAGGACAGAGGAACCGTCCGGCTTGATGGTCAGCTCCTTCTGGCCGGGGGTGCGGAAGCCGGTATAGGCTCTGGCCGAGGGCCAAACCGTGGTGCCTGTGGTGCCCCGCAGCTGCTCCTGCTCCGCCAAGGCATATTGACTGGAGCCCGAAGTCTCTTTGTAGTGCTCCACCCTGTATGGGGTGTCGCTGGCGGAGCTCCAAGCCGCGTAGATATCGGTATCCGCATTGGGCATCGTTCCCGGGAAGGTATACGGAACGGTCAGCTGGGCATTGTTGTGCCAGCCGCCAAAGGTATACCCCGCCTTGACGGGGTCTGCCGGAGCGGGGACTGCCTCCCCGTACTTTTTGAGAATGACGGGGACATAGCTGCCTCCGTTGGAGTAGGGGGCAATGACATAACCGTCCCTCAGATTGTCCCAATGAAGGGGAATGCGCCGCTCCAGCGGGGCGGAGCTGAACGCCAGCGGCTGTGTGATCCAGGTGATGACCATTTCTCCATCCTGCTCAGGCTGTCCGCCGGGATTCACCGTGATGTAGTTGCTGTCGGCATCGTAGGAAAAGGCTTCGTTGGTCATAGCGATTCGGAAGCTGGTTTTGTCATCATAGATGGCGGTAAACAGCTTGCCCTCATCCAGCCCCTCCTTCAAGTCCAGATACGCCATCTCGAAGAGGCTGTCCGGCAATTGGGTGGTGGTGATATAGCTTTTCAACTGGATGGCGGGCACCGCATCCGCCCCGTAGGCAAAATTGCGTACGTTGTCCCGTGAGCCTGCCGTAAGGAGAGGCCACTCGTTCCCGTACAAGGTTGGATTGTACTTGAAGGTGCCGACCAGGGCCTGGGCCTCGAAGGTAATTTCCAGATAGATGCCCAGCTCCAGGTACAACGCACCGGAATAGGCGCTATTTCTCCCCTGGGAGGCGGTGTATTTCAGCTGATAATAGAAATACCCCCAAACACGGACATAGGCGCCCGCCTCTGCGCCGAAGCCCACACTGGCCAGCTTCGTGGAGAACAGGCCCACCTTGATCTCCGCCTTAATCCCGGCCCGGAGACCCATGGTGCCCATCACATAGAATTCAAATTCGTAGTGCTCCTCCACCAGATCAATGGTATCGCTTGTCACATTCCCGGCAAACACCTGCACGGTATAGATATAGCGCTTGGCATTCTCATACCAGAAATCCAGCCCCAGGGAAATGTTCAGGTTGGCGCTCACCACCAGCTTAACCTCGATGTTAATGGCGATGATGAGCATGACCTGTTGCTCCTGCTCCACCAACGCCTTCTCAAACAGCGTCACCCAATCGCTTTCATTCTCCAGCATGGCGGCATACTTTTCTTCCAGACTATCACCCACGGTACCGGAGCCGTCTCCGATGTATTTCTCCTTTTGGTCCATGAGATCCTTGATCTGCTTGCCGATCTTCTCAATTTCCTCATTCTTGGTGCCAAAGCCCTCGTCTTCGGTTTCCTTGGTGGCAATGGTGGCTTCAATGCCAATGCCGGTGTACTCATAAAGCTCTACATAGGCAGTGACCTCATACTCCGCAATGTATGGGAAGATGCCCCACCATTTCCACACGGCATCCCCGTCCACACCGATATCAACGCGGACCTCCTGCTCGAAGGAGCCGACAATTTCGATCTCGATGGTCACATTATCGTTGCATTCGATCTTCACCTTGATCCCCACATCCAGCGTGAGACGCAAGCCGTCAATCCCTTCGAAGTGGACAAGGCTCGTGCTGAGGGTCGCCTGGAGCTTGCTCAGCTCAACCTCCGCTTTGGCGCCGCCCATCCGCTGCAGGGTCTCCCGGGTGATGGGCTGGCCGTCCATGGTCATCTCCACGGCGGTCAGGCTGTAATCGTCTCTAAGCCGGGTAAAGGAATCCGTCTCCAAGGCCAACGCCGCCAGATACCTGCCGGCTTCCTCGGCAAAGCCGCTATTGCGGGCCTGCTGCTCCACGCTGGACTCGATGGCCTTACGGTCCACACCCTCCAGCAGATTATCGGAGCGGATGGTCTCCTTCTTATAAGCGGCCATGGCCTGCTGCAGCTCGGACAGACTGACATCCGTGTACGCAACGGTGTAGCTCCCTTCCGCTTCGGTCACAGCCGTGACCCTGGCATAACCCAGCATGTGCCCGCCATCGGCGAGAGTGCCGTCCGTTTGCAGTGTGCCGGAATAGAAGGAGATGAAATCTCCCGCGTCAATGGTTGTTTGCGAGTCCAGACCCATGTGGGCAAAGCGGTCATCGGTATAGGTGAGATCCGCCCTGTCCACGGTGATGGAGTGGTTGCCCGCATCCCCGTCGCGGTCCGCCCCTATGCTGACCGGCAATACATCCGGTGTAAACAGGACATCCTCCGCATCCGCGGTTTTGTATGTATAGCTGCTGCCTTCCGCTTGGGTGATCCGCACAAAGGCCGTATTATTATCGCTGCTAACGGCATCCATTTGGGGAGGGGTATCCCCCTCATAGATCATAATGGTGTCGCCTGCGGCCAAGGTTCCTTTGCTGTAGATAAAGCTGCCCGTGGTCGTGCCGTTTTCGGCGGGGGCTCCATGGGGGCCTACGGTGATCACGGGGATGGAAACCGTGGTGGCAGGTATTCCATTGACGGTCAGGCCGGAAATATCCGCCAGCGGAATCTGCGCCATCTGCGCATTCAGAGACACATTCACCACCTCTGCCCGCTTGATGGTGAACACATATTCACGGGCGGATGCATCCTGCCCCACAAAGGACAGGGCCTTATCCTCCAGCGTGATCTTATAAGCAGAGCCCTCCACAAAACCACTCTGCCGGGCACCCTGCACCCCCAGATCATTGACGCCGGAGATGGCAAAGGCGCCGCTGCCGCCGGTGATGCTGAACCATTCCTTGTTTTCGTTGGAGCTGAGGTTTTTAAGGGTAACCGCGTCCTTGAACTGGTCCAGGTCCATGCTGTCCGGCGCCGAGACCGTTACGGCGAAATCCGGGCTTGTGTCAATGGCCCGGGCTACCGGTGTCTGAAAATCCTGCGGGAGGGGAGACATCTCCTCATATTTGGCATACAGGATGGCGCTCTCCTGCGCTGTATCTCCAGCCGCCACCAGCCGGGTAAGCGCCTCGTCGTAGCACCACCCGATGAAGATGGAATCCGCCTTATAAGGGACCGGCAGATTGTTCAGCTTGCTGTCCTTGCGGAGGCTCCGGTCAGAAATGACGGTGCCGTCATTGGTATCGAACTTGAAGGTATAGTAGGTGACAGCCGTCTCAGATGAGTCGCCGTCACCGCTGTCATTGCTTCCAGGGGACGCTGTTGGCTTTGGTTCCGCCTCGGGTACAGTACGGACATGCTTCGATGGAACACCCGGCTCCTTGTACCAGATCTTGACCGCCTTGTCCGTACTCATACACAGTGCCGCCGCTTGGGCACGGCTTGCGTTAGCAGACGGATTGAAGCTTGCGCCATCGCCGTTTAAGAGTCCGGCTTGCCATAGCTTCAGAACGGCTTCTTGGGCATAATCGGCCACCTCTCCCATGTCAGCGGGTGTTGTGGCGACATTCGCGCCCGTCTGGTAATCCACACCAAAGCCTTCAAAATAACGCACAAAGAAGGCGGCCATCTGCTCACGGCTGATACTGGCATCGGGAGAAAAGGTATCGTTTCCGGTGCCGGAGGTAATGCCGTACCTGGCGGCCCACTCCACATAAGGGGCGTACCAGGCGTTCCGGGGGACGTCGGAGAAGGCGGACGGTCCTGTACTCGTGGCATCCACACCTGCCATACGTCCCAGCACGGTAACAAACATACCCCGGGTCATGGTGCCATCCGGGGTGAAGCGGGTATCGGAGGTGCCGCCGAAAATCTTGTTTTCGTACACATATCGAACAGCATCATAATACCAGGCACTGCTGCTGACGTCCGTGAAGGGAACCGGCGGCACAGGATCGCTGCCGTTTGCTGCCAATGCCCGGGGCGGAACGAGGCCGGCTGCGAGGCAGAGCACCAGCAGTACACTGACGAGCCTCTTCAGCATCATATTCCCTCTCCTTCCAAGCCGCTGCTTCTCTGGATGAGACATAAAAAAACTCCCTCTTTATACGTATTTTCTGTCGAAAATAGCATAAAAAAGGAGTGTGTGCGGCAAATCTACTTAAAAACCGCCATTTTCTACTTATTGTTGCCGATCATGCCGATGCGCACCCGAAACAGCCCCTCCTTCACCTCATACACCAGCTCCCCGCCGCATTTCCTGACAAAATCCGCCACGCTCCGGCTGCCCGTGCCATGCCCCTCCTTTGCGGAAACAGGAAGCCCCGCTTCGTCAAAGGCGACCGAACCGGTAAAGGGGTTGGAGCATTCCAGAATCAGCTGGCCGGCATAGACGGCCGTCAGGCGCAGGCGGCGGTCGGGTGCGGGAAGGGCGGATACGGCGGTTATGGCATTTTCCATCAGGTTGGACACCGTTATCGCAAGGGACATCTCGTCCACATCCAGGGTTTGGGGAATATCGAGGCGCAAATCGCAGCGGATGTCCTGCTGCCTGGCCAACTCGGCATAATAGGACACGGCGGCATTCACCGGCACATTGTCGCAATAGCTCCGGGGCTTCCGGGGCAAAGACTCGCTGTAGCTGCGGATAAGGCCGGCGGCTTTGCCGGCTTCGCCCTGCTCCAGCAGGCCGAGCAGCGTATTATTGAAGTGGCGGCGATCATGCTGGGCAATGCTCATCTGACGCACCGCTTCGTCCATCAGGGCCAGGCGGTGGCGGGTCAGCTCCCGGTCGGCCCGGATGTTCAGATGCTCCTCCCGCAGCAGCGTTTCCTGCATGTGCTTGCGAAGCGAAAGAAGGGCCGCCAGATACAGCAGCACCGCCAGCAGAATCAGGAGCAGAAGAGGAGCTATATTCTCCGTCAGCATCCGGGTCACGTCGGCGCCGGAGAAGAAGTACCAGGCAAAGTTCATAAACAGCGCCGCAGACACAATCAGATACACATCCCACCGTTCGGCTGCCTGGCGGTACAAGGGCCGCAGATGATGGCGGAACAGATAAATGGCCGCGCCGAACAGCAGTACACGCAGCAGCGTGACCGCATAATTGGGATACGGGAGCAAATGACACAGATAGAAGCTTAGAATGACTCCGGCAGCATAGATATTCATGACCATGAAGCAGTTGAACAGCCATTGCATCAGACGGTCCCGAAAAAGCGGCTTGGCCACGATGCCCACAAATATGAAATACACAATGTCCAGCTTGGCCAGGGTGGTATAATCATCCTGCAGATAGAACCAGATGTTCAACCCCGTGTTCAGGCACACGATGACGGCCAGCGCCGCCCACTGGACAGGCGCGCGGTATCTGGACTGCGCCAGCGTAAACAGCAGCATAACCAGCATGGCATTGGTGGCGGCCGACCGGATAATGTCGTACAGCTCCATCGTTACATCTCCCCAAGCCGGTAGCTCATGTAGGCATTGCGCACGGAGGTATATTGCTTACCGGACACCGGAACCAGGAAACCGCCCCGGAGGGTGAATTCCTCCCTGCTTAAGCGCTCCACCCGGCTCATATTGACGGCAAATGCGGCGTGGGGCTGGATAAAGCGGCGGTCCTGGAGCAGTGGGGCAATGTGGTTGGCAAAGCTGCCGGTAATCGTAGTGGTTTCTACCCGTTCGCCGTTTAATAGCGTATACACGACACTGTGGCGCACATATTCACAGCAGGCAATGGCATCGGCGGACAACGTGCGGAGCCCCTGCCGGGTTTTGACGGTCACATGCAGCTCCTCACCGAAGTTCACCTTCTCCACAGCCAAATCCAATGCGGAGAAAAACGCCTGTCTGTCTACGGGCTTAAGAAGATAATGCAGCGGGTTTACCGCATAGGCGTCCAGCGCAAACCCGGGTTCGGTGGTGATGTAGATGATCTGTGCATCGGTGCTGATCCGGCGGATGCTCCGGCCCAGCTCCAATCCGTTAACCATGGGCATCACCATATCCAGCAGGAAAATATGGAAGGTTTCCGTTTCATAAGCTGTCAAAAGCACATCCGGATGACCGAATGCCCGCACATCAGCAGCAAGGCCGCAGCCGGCAATGTATGCATTGGCCAAGGCCAGCATCTGTTCCAGCTCAGCCTCCGTGTCATCACAGATGGCAATACGGAGCATAGCGGATACCTCCCCATTCTCAGAAAAGCAGCATCAACATTATATGAAACTATCGCTTTCATTTCAAGAAAAGGATGGCCTGTTTGCCATAACTTTCTCTTGAAAAAGAAACGCCCTCTATGGTATGGTTACTGGAAATATTTCCTTGGAGGGAAGCATATGAGCACCGCCAATCCCGACCCGATCCTGCTGGATTTCCCGGAAAGCTTCGAAAGTGAACGTTTGATCATCCGTGCACCGTTATGGCATGATGGAGCGGCTGTAAACGAGGCGATCAGAGAAAGTATAGACGAATTGCGTCCCTGGATGCCCTGGGCGCAAAACACCCCGGCCATCGAAGAAACCGAGGCAAACCTGCGGCATGCCAGAGCGCAATTTATCGGGCGTAAGGACCTGAGACTGCTGTTGGTACATAAGGAAACCGGTCAATTCGTAGGCAGCAGCGGCCTTCACCAAATTGATTGGCAGACGCATAAGTTCGAAATTGGATATTGGGTCCGCACCTCTTGCCAACAGCAGGGTTACATCACCGAAGCCGTACATGCCATTACAGACTTTGCCATACGAGAGCTATCGGCGAACCGCATCCAGATCCGGTGTGACGCCCATAATCTGCGGAGCGCCAAGGTAGCGGAACGCTGCGGCTTCACATTAGAGGGGATTCTTCGCAATGAGACATGTGATGTTAACGGTTCACTGCGGAATACCATGATCTTCTCGAAGGTTCGCGGTGTGGAATATTAAGTACGAAAATTTCAGAAAACCCATCACGAATACAGCTTGCCTGATCAAAAGGTATATTCCTAACTCCACACTTGAGCTTCACTCGATCGTTTAAACAGATATTTATCTGTACTGCGCAGAAAATCCTCTACCGATATTTCCTTGTATTGACTTCGAAATAATTCGATATACGGTTGTATGTATTCTTCATTGTATTCTGATGGAGAGCACTTGGAATAGTCAAAGTAAATACTATTATCTTCATAGACATTGAGCCAGCGCCCACCATCGTGAAACTGATCGGATGTCGCATCCACTATTCTTCCGTTTATTGCTGCAACGGTATGTGCTCCCATCCCCTTCATACATCCATCCAAAATAGTAAGATTGGGCACGGGTATATTCAATTTGTCCGCAGCCAGAAAAAATACAATCTGGCTTAGCAAAACACATTGTCCTCTGACGGTAGTTCGATGATCTGGGCGGGTATGCAGGCCACAATACAGCGTACGCGCCATTTTAATCAAGTAGTTTTTTTGGATTTCCGATAGATCCCGATTCGTTCTTATAATAAGATCAGGGACAGCGACCGTTTGTTCATAGGAAATCAAGTTGAATAGATTGAATTCCACAGGATGCACGAGTTCCAGCAGCTTCCGTAAATCGTCATCATCTGCTTCGCTATCCATCTCTTGAATTTTTTCTGAAGGCAACCTCCTTAAGTGTCCTAAAAAAGGAAACAAATCGCCTATATCCGGTGTTGAAAAATCAAAGTCATCCTTCGATTCGTAGACAATCCCCGACGGCTCCAGATACGAATAGCCCGCTTCACTGGCGATAATCGCAAGGTATCGGTAAACCTCTTTTTCAATATTAAGATTACAGCAGTAGGTTGAAAATGAAAACAATTGGAGCTGTAACGTATCATCCGATACATGATTCAAGTAAACACGAAAAATATTCTTCTCTCGTTCTCCTTGCTTATTGACTTTGAGCTGGCATGTAATGTTTCCTGCTGATGATTCTTTTATGAATATAAGCTGGGAATGTGAAACACCCTTTTTAATAAGCCCACTGCTGCATAGTGCCGCGTATACGAATCTTTCAAAATGATACTCCGCCGGCTTATGCTCTTGAAATAGGTTAACGAATGCCGCGCTTCGAGGTAAGGGGCTTGATAGAGAAGCTATATTGCTTTCGCCATTGTTTACGCTTTCCTGGTCTTCACCCTTACCTGTAAACAAGCCTACAAACCAAGGCAGTATCCTCATGTGTAAAATACCTCCCCTCAACCAGTCTCCCCCTGCTCCTCAGCAAACTCCGGATCACGGATTCGCCCAACAATCACGATCGCCACCACGAAAATCACAAATACAAATAAGAACGGCAGCCGGCGGTCCATACTGGATAACCACCCGGCCAGGTAGCCGAAGGGTGAAGCAAACGCAATGGTAAAGGCCATAATCAGCGCATTAATGCGGGCACGCTCCTGGGGATGAATGTTCAGCTGGAGCAGAGCGTCCTTGCGGGGCATAACCAGAGCATTGGCCACCGCTGCCACAAACACATAGAGAATTATGAACAGCATGTTCCCGGCGGGAGTCAGGATCAGCAGGATCGGACATGCGGCATACATGATTAGACCCGTCCGCATGGGAATCCGGAACTTCACCCCCTCCAGACGGTGCTGGATACCCACCATGAAGCTCAGCATCACCGCTGCATTCAATATGGGGAAAAACGCCAGATACCGCTCCGCGATGCCTAACCGCTGGGTGACATACAAGCTGAAGAAATTGGCACTGATCAGATTCGTAATATGCAAAATCACGGAGACCATCAGCACCTTCAGAATCTCCTTATTCTTCAGCACCTTGGGAATCAGGTCCTTGTATTCATAGAGCATCTGCGAAACAGAGGTGCCCTTCGTCTCGGCCATACGGAGCTTGCCCTGCCGGGTTTCATCACAATGCCGGAGCGTAATGATCACCTTAATCAGCATATTGACCGCGAAAACCACATACAGCACCCGGACAACCGGAACCACACTGAAGGACTGGATCAATAAGCCCGAAATAGGCGCAAAAAAGACAGCCACCAAACCGCCGATGTTGGCCCACGTATAGATGCCCAATAAATCCTTGGGCTCTGCATCCTCAATCAATAAGCAAAACCAGGCCGTCTGGTTAATCTGCTCGAAGCTGTTGAATACAACCGCCAGCAGGAAAAGCCAGAAGCTGCCCGACACAGCCCAGACCAAACAAGCCACACTCCAGCCCATAAAATCCCCCAGCATGGTCGTCACCTTACGCCCCAGCTTATCGGTGATAATCCCGCCAAAGAACGAAAAAAACACCTGAACAAACATCGCCACCGACAGAATCAGGCCAATCTGAACATCCGTTATACCCTGGGTATACATATACAGCGTGGCAAATGGAGCAATTAAATTGTACGGAATCCCCCAGAGCGGCTCCATCAGAATCAGCGTTCTCGGATTTCCTTTGTTGCGGTTTAACAATTGAATAAGCGGGTGCTTCCACAGCATCATGGGGGTGACTACCTTTCTGATCGCGATTTACCAAGAGTATACCATAGAATACCAGCCGCAATGCCCCTTTATTGCTCCATCGACGCACAACAAACAAGAGGCCTCTTCATTATCCGAGGATAACGGAGAAGCCCCTTGTTCAATTTTTAAAGATAGAACCGATAACCCCCGCGGCGCTAGGGAGTGTTAGCAAACACAGCCTAGGTCCGCACTTGTGCCGCTCCTCTGGCAACCAGCATATAGCCGCCTCCCCGAACCGTAATGATTCTCTCGGGATTGGCAGGATCAGCCTCGATTTTCTTGCGTAGATTGCTGATGTGTACAGCCACCGTTCTTGTATCCTTCAGGCTCTCCATTCCCCAGACGAGCTGAAACAACGCATCGACACTGACGGGGCGATTCACGTTTTGTGCCATATAGGACAGCAGATTGAACTCCTTTTGGGATAAAAAGATGGATTCACTCCCCATGTTGACGGTCTGTGCGTAGAAATCAAGCGTTAACCCCGGCAGCTCCAGCAGCTGTTCTCTCCTGCCCTTGGACACTCTACGAAGGTGAGCCCTGATCTTGGCCATGAGTACCCCAGGACTGAACGGCTTGGTCACATAATCGTCGCCGCCATAGGATAAGGCGCTGATCTTCACCTCGTCCTCCTCACGGCTGCTCAGAAACAGAATAGGCGCATCCGTGTAAGCCCGTGCATTCCTGCACCAGTCAATGCCGTTTTCATTCGCCAGCAGCACATCCAGTACAATCAAATCCGGCTGGAACGAAACCAGCAGCTTCATCGCTTCCGCCCCGTTATGACTGTAAGAGGAGATGAATCCCTCCCTCTCGCAATACACCTGAACAATTTCGCATATATGGGGATCATCATCGACGATCAATATTTTGTAAGCGTCCGCCATACCGTCACCTTCCTTGCGAAATCATGTTCCGCTATTTTAAGCTCCTTACCATACAAGGAATCGACACGTAGAATACCGCCCCCGTCCTGCCGTCGCTCTCCGCCCGGACCGTCCCGCCATGGGCTTGGACGATCTCTCTGCAAATCGCCAGCCCCAGCCCGCTGCCCTCTGCTCCCTGCTCTACGCCCGGCCGCTCCACCTTGTAATTGCGGTTGAAGATTTCCTCCAGCTGGTCCGGAGGAATGCCCATGCCCGAATCCTCTACGCGGATGACCGCATACCGGAGATGCTCCACCTCTTCCACTGCCAGCGCAATACGCACCAGCCCGCCCCTGGAGGTAAACTTCATGGCGTTGGACACCAGATTAAATAAAGCCTGATCGAAGCGCTGCTCATCCATCTCCACAACAAGCAGGTTATGCGTTGGCTCCTCCGCAGCTCCCATATCCAGCACAAACTCCAGCCCTGCGTCACGCACAACCAGCTCATACTGTTCAAAAAAACCTTGCAGGAAGGGCTTCACCTGAACCGGCCTCATCCGGTACGGAACCTGGCCCGTCTCCAGATGCGACAGGAAGGACAGCTCCTCGATCATGCGGTTAATCCGTATGGTATTATCCCGGATATACTTCAGATACTGATCATTGCGTTCGGGCTTGACCCCGTCCTGCACCGCCTCTACATACCCCAGCATGCTGGACAGCGGCAGCCGCAGATCATGGGTGATATAAGCAAGCAGCTTCTTCCTCCCTTGTTCGGAATGAAGCAGCCGGTCATAGGAGGTGCGGAGATCATCATGTGCAGCAGATAAGGCATGAGTGCGCTCCTGTACAAGCCGTTCCAGATTCGTATTCATTTCCACCAGCTTGTGGTTCGCATCCTGCAGCTCGCGTGTGATCCGCTCTTCATTCGTTGCCGCCCGGGTAAACCGGGACGAAAGCAGAATGATCTGAGCCACCGCAAATACCAGCAAACCAAGCGGCGATGTATTTCCCACCCGGGACCATTCATTATAGTATAGGAAATCGTTGATGACCGTAACCAGAGCCACCACCGACACCAGCAGGAAGATCAGCGCTCCCTCCTTGCGCCGCACAGCTTCATGGGCCAGCCCAACCATGAGATAAACCATATGGAGAACAATGAACACACCAATTATTACCAATAATTGGGTATAGATGCGTGCAGGAGTCACCACCACAACGGTACACAGAACAGCCGTTACGATCCGCGTGGCAAGATGAAACCACCGCGACACATAATCAGGGAAAATACAATCGAAGTACCTCATGATGATGTATGCACAGCTGCAAAGAATCAGATATTCGAGCTTGAACTGCAAGCCCCATGGAATGGAAGGCCACAATTGGGTGAGCAGCAGCTCGCCCACCAGCAAGGACCGTATCCCCATCAACACGGTGAACAGGCCAAAATACAAAGCAGCCCTTTCCTTGCGCCGCAGGATAAACAGCAGCAGGTGATACAGTCCAATCACCAGCAGGCTTGCGGTGATGAACATATCAGCGGCAATTCTCAGCTTGGTCTTGACCGTTAACACACCACTGCCGCCCAGCTCAATATTCGAGGTGATGCCGCCACGCTTATGATGGAAGTTGGCCACCTGCATCACCAGCTCCACCTGGTCACGCTCAGGCTGGAAGAACACCAGCCTCGTGGCCAGACGCGGAGTCACACTGCTCTTGTCCGGACCAACCACCCCAACCTCCGCCAACAGCTCACCATTCACCCATAGCTTATACGCATGGAAGATCGTAGGCAGCCGCAGCGCAAGCCGCTCATTCCGATCCTGCTCACCAAGCTTAATCACCAGCCGAAACGTCGCATAGCCTGTACCGTTCAGCGTCTCACCATCTAACCGGTAACCCAGCCAGGAGTTGGGGATGTTCATCCAATGGTTTTGATCTCCGTTTCTTCCAGCACGATTATGGATGTCCTCCGGCGACAGCAGCTCCTGCCAATAGAACGCCCACTCCCCTTTTAACGGGAGGGGATGCTCACTGATATGCGCCTGCGTCACATCCAGAACGCCTCTTTCACTTTGGATCGTAGAGGAACCCGATGCAGAGATGACGGCATAGCAAGCAACCACCCCAACCACAACAGCAGCCGCTACATAAAGCCAGAGCGTACGAGAACCGAACCGAAGAAGCCTGCCCATGATGAACCCAACCCCAATCTGCAAAAAAACGAAAATAATGCTAATAAACTAAATAATATCATTCCAACAGGAAAATGTCCTTGTAAATGTTCAGTAAAAAAAGCCACCCGTTTGACGAGTGGCTGGATCACACCTGATTCGAACCCGATCAACCTTTACCGGGCGTCTCCCGCTCAAACGGTCCAGAAGAAAACAACAACCCCACCGCAAGCTGCACCCCATCCTGCAGCCCTTGCAGATACAGACGTTCATGCTGAAGCCCCTGCCGGATATAATGCTTGTCCTCCCACTCCACAAACTCCGGAATCCGCGTCACATCCACCGAGCCGAACAAAGCCGCAAACGCCGCATCCTCCTCCCCGCGGACCTGCCCAAAATCACCATGACGCTCAATCCGCGCCGCCACCTCCTCCAACCGACCTTGAATCGTCTCCAAAAACCAGGGTGGAACATTCATGCGGGTTCCTCCTTGCTGTGCTGGTATAACGGGTGATTAGTTCGTCTACCTTGCGGCTTTGCTCTTGTACGGCTTGGTTTCGGGCTAGAGAAATGAACTGCTCCAATGATTGCTCGCCCAGCTTGTTCAGCTTGTGGCGTTCCTCTTCCAATTGTCTCAAAATGAAATTGCTCATCTGCCCTCCTATCCTTCGCAGAGACATATAACGAAACAAAAATACGTTTTAAAACTACCTTAATGGTAATTTTAAAACTCATTTAAGTCAAGTATATGCTCCTACATAATGGGAACTATAAACTCCACATTACAGAAATGGAGATGAGTTCCTATGAATACATACGACAAAAAGAGAGTGGGACAGCGCATCCGCGCCCGCCGCGAAGCGCTAGGCCTATCCCGCGAGCAATTGGCAGAACACATCGGCCGAGTCCCCAGATTCTACGCCGACATTGAACGCGGCCAAGCCGGCATGTCCATCGAAACCATGCTCAGCATCGGCGGCTTGCTCAAAATGTCCCCCAACGAAATGCTGTTCGGACAAGACAATGACGGAACCAACCATGATGAAATAGAAAACATCCTCGCGGCGCTTAACCAATGTCCGGAAAAGCAACGCAAGGATGCGTTGGAGCTTTTGAGGTTGTTTTTGAGTGCGGTAGGATAAGAATGAATTCTATTTAACTTCCCAATCGATTATATATCCTAAGTTGCGATTTTACAGAATCAAAAGAGAATACTTCCCATGATTCGCCGCTCCCTTCCACTGGGCATGAAATCTCAATTGAAGGGTATCCATACACAAATACGCTCACCTTGGCTCCACTTTGTGCGATTGAGGGTGTCTTGGAAAAGTTATTTACTGAAAAATGATAAACGCCACCTGGAATCCATTGAAACACCAGCATTTCTTCTGGACCGAAACCTTTTTGTTCATCCCTCTCCAAAGCTACCCAAGGAGAGTCTTCACTTTTCCCTTTATTTAGATAATCAATATTAACAATAGAATCTGTGTCTCTAGTCACAATTTTTAAATGCAAGTCTAAATCATAAGGTTTTTCTCCCCAGGTTAACATAACTTTTAATGGCAGCGGTGTAGTAACCTGCTCTGGGGAATTCATAATCGTTGATTGATAGCTCTCGCTACAAGCTTGATTAATAGTTTTTTTAAGATAATCTTGAAATTCTTGAATGGCCGCACTCGAGTTTGGACACATCTCATGAATTACTTTTACACGGGAATAAAACTGGGGGTCGATTCTAGAAGCAATGTCAGAACTTCCTTTTCCATAGTTTACGATCAGAACCTTTGCATTTGGCCTTCCACGGGCATAATCGTTCAATGCGTCCGCAAAGCTTTTCGAAACCGCTCTTCGATATTGCTTACACTCCACAACAAGCAGAGTACTTCTTTCAGCATCTCCGATATCTGATAATAACGAGTAATCCGGTTGGATACTATTTTGACGCGATTTTCCTAAAGGATTGGCCAAGGGAGATCGTACCTCCGACCATAATTCTAAGGTAGGCTCATATTTTCGAGAAGTGGCCAAATGATTTCTGGAAAACGAAAATGTGACAACCCCATTTTCATGAATGTAGGTCATGTTTGGATCCATGGCAATCATTATTTGAGTCGATATCCATGCGGCATATAAATCATAACGTTTTTTCCAAACAGGGAGCTCAAGAAAGGATAACAATTCTCGTGTCAGCATGGATTTATTGCGAAGCGTTCTGGGGATTCGCTCCAAAAGACTTGACATAAACTGAATAGCTTCTAGCAAAAATTTCTGACGCCATTCTTTGGGCTGTTCCTGTACTAACCATTCTGCATCGATATCCTCAATCTTAGCTAACGCTTTATTATGAATAGCTTCCAAAACAAATAGAAAATTCTTGAGCCAACCATCTGACAGCAATTCTAGCAGATATAGTGCATAATCGTCAGCATCTTTTCCTATCTGCACATTTGTCGTTCGCGTAATATTATAATAATGGCAATCAGCCCAAACTTGATTCCATATATCGCATAAAATACTAAACTTGCTATCAAACCCCTCATTTCCGACTGGTTGAAATTTAACTATATATTTAGGCAAAAAGCCGCTATCGTAATCGTTTATCCACCGTTTTACTTCCTGATGATTTGGATTCCAATTGCGGCCTGTCACATCTAAAAAAGTGCATATATCCATGTACAACTGAAATAAAATATGAGAAGTAACCTCGTACATGTAAATCGGACGTAATGCATGAATAAACTGTATTTGCCACGAACGAAAATGTTCCAAATCAAATTCCAACGCAGTTGACTTAATATTGAAATCAAACTTAATTTTCAAGTTGTGAGTCGTTTTGAAAGCCCCTGACTTTTCAAATTGCACAAGAAGATCTGACATCATACTAGAGAATGGAGCTACCGCGGTAAAAAAAGCAACAATTAGATGTTCAACATCAACCCCATGGATGATTAAATCTTGTCTAAAATTATTCTTTCCTTTGCTCAAAGGAATGTTAAGATTTCCTCGCATCTCATTCACAATATCCAAATCGTACGTCTTGAGATCGATCCCACCATGCAATAATAAAAACTCCCACACTTCCGTACTCGTTTGCAACGACGGTTGATCCATGTCTGTCAAGACTCCTTTTAAGCAACCCATTTTTACACAGAAGTGTTGTAAAGCCGCGGATAAAACCGTGCGGAGAGATTGCTATCTTCTACTAGGAAAAGAATTATGCACTTTAATAAGCAGTATTCTAGTGGATTTCAATTTGTGAATTTCTATTCTTAATTATTTCTGAGTACCGCTCAATATCCTGTATAAAATTCCCCAAGTCTTTATTTACCATTGAATTCAAAAAATCCAACAATACATCTACCATTATATTTATCCTTAGAAGTTTTATTTTTTTTATATGTTTTGTAACTTTATTCTTTTCAATAAAATCCACAATCTTTTTTAATCTTTCTATTCCCTTTCCATCTGGGTAAGAATATTTAAAAATATTGCTTTCCCCTCCGTAGGTCGTTGTATCCTTCTTTAAAACTTGAAAACTGTTAAAGATTTTAAACCCAAGAATTACATCACCATATATATCTAGCTCTTTGCATCTTCTTTGAAAAGCCTCCTGGTGCTTTTTCTCAAGTCCTAATAGTGAATAATCAGACACCCTGCATAAATGTAACAATGAAATATATAAGTCTCTTTCAAACTCTGTTTGGATTTCGTAACTAGTGTACAAATCCCTATCTATTTTATTTTTCACGATTGCTTTGACACGATCTAAATAAGTTTTTACACCCAAAGAATTTAAAACAAAGAAAATCAATTGCTGGACTTCATTGGCTATAACTTCAAACTCGTCAGCGTTTGGCATTTTTTCCAAATTATCGTTTTCTCCTCTAGAATACAATAATCTAGAATCAATTAAACGATTATAAGTTGATTCGCTAATAGGTAAACAATGACCGGATATTTTTAATGCCGTATCAAATACCGTTTTCCTTCCAAATTGTGGGTTATTTTTATTATAACAAAATACTATTAGTGAATTACGTATTAAAATGGAGAGCATACTAAGATCAAATAAATTAACTCCATAACTTTTTACACTAGTCAGTACAGACTTATATAAACGATGGTATAAAAACATATCTTCTACAGAGCCTTTAAATTTTTCAAGACCTTCAAAAAGAGTATTTATAGATATATTATTCCTATGAAATATTAATTTACCTTCAAGTTTTAAATGCCATAAAAATAATGAGCCGTGTTTTAACATTAGTTCAAATGTTTGTTCATCATAAACAGCTAGTTCATATTTTATGTTCTCTAATTGATTTCCCACCCACTCTTTGAGTCTTATTATTTTTTTATCAGAAATCTGTCTTATTAAAATAAATAAATCATAGTCAGATCTTTCATCACTGTCTCCTCTAGCATAGGAGCCGTATTCAATTACTGCGATAACATCTTTATGAAGTGAGTAATTTATTCTGCTCATCTAGCTATCCTCCTGTACACAGCTGAAACAAAAAAACCTAAAAAGATGATACCTAAGCCACTCTCTATTACAAATGTTATAGTTGACATAAAACCATTTGGTAAAAATTCACCATAACCACTACCCGAAAATACCAAGAAACTCAAGAAGAGAGCATTATGTATTTCTAAACTACTAACTTTATTGTTGTTAATTTTATCTATATACTCTAAATCAAGAAAGCTAATAATTACAGCAAAAAAGATCACTGTAAGAACTGCAAATCTAAATAACTTCCAAAGACTTAATCCATATCCCCAAACAAATCCACTTATTGTTTGCATAATATAACTAAAAAATGAATTTACTCGATCCAAAGTGCCTATATTACTGTAATAGCTATTTAAACACAAAAATTTGTTTTTAGAATTTACACGCTCTTCCTCAGCAATCAACACATTTAATTTGTCGCAAGATTTTTTCTCCGACATTTCTGTTTGATTAATCAACAACTGTTTCAATATATTAATTTTTAGATTCGATTCTGTTGGAAGATTGGACAGAATCTCTTGGAGATTAATTTTACATTTAGAAAATTCTGTATAGCGCAAGTTGCACACTCTAAAACTGGCCTTTTCTAAATTACAATTTATAAACTTTGTACCCGTCAAATCGACGTTTTGAAATGTAGCATTTCTTAAATAACAATCTTGTACTATCGTTTGAGTTATACGACTGTTAATAAACTTTGCTCTATTAAGTCCTAGCGATAATAACGAGCTATTCTGAATTGTCTTATCTTCTAATTGAAATTGATCATTTAGTTCTTGCTCAACTAGAACCATTTTATTAATTACATCTAGTTTATTCAAGTCCGTTTTAGATAACATTTCATCATCACCTTTACAGTATAAATTATACAATTTATTTGTAATCGACGCCTGTATACAATCTCTATATTCTAAAGGATTCGATAATATTAATTAACATAATGGACAGTTTTTAATTCCAGTTACCTTATAAATAATTAGTTAAAAGAATATTTAGTCCTATCGGAATAAAGTTCTACATAATATTACAGAATCCTCCAAAGAAAAATATTTTTAATACCACTACTTAAGTTTGCTTAAATAGTGGTTATATATGTTTTCTTACAAGTAGATGTCCCATTAATTACGCATCTAATAAAGGAATGAAATCATAATGTAAAATGGACAAATTGGGAGCAACCATCGCTCTCTATTTGTCCATTTTGCATTAACCATAATCTGCACTTTGCCCCTAAACTCTAAAGTTCCCTTACTATCTCATCATCCAACACTGCTTTACGCTTTTCCCAATCAGGCATTAGGGCAAATAACATGTCGTAAAAACCATTACTATGATCATTATATCGGAAGTGAATCAATTCATGTAACACTACATAATCGATACAATGTTTGGGTGCTTTAATTAGCTCTGAATTAAGTAAGATGGTGTTCGATTCGATTAATGCGGACCCCCACCTTGCCTTCATCATACGCAAATCAATTTTAGGTCTTTGGATTCCGTATTTTTGTACGACTGGATATTGCTTATCTAAGGATTCCTCGAATGCCTTAATTGCCTTTACTCGAAACCATTCCTCCATTAATTTAGCTTTTCGAATAAGATTACCCGACTCTTTAACAACTAAAATAATGAACCCTCGATAATACTTAACACCTTCTTCTCCAGTTGTTTCCTTTACCCTCAAACGATATTGCTTTCCTAAGTATTTGTATGATTCACCGCTGACATATTCCCGTTCACTTTGTTTATACGATTGTACATGTTCGAAGTTCTTTACGTTTTTTAATATCCATTCGCCTTTACTTTTAACGAAATCATATATAAAACCAAGTGGTACCTTCTCTGCAGCAGACACCATAATTGTCATATCTGGCTTAATGTTGAGGTTTACATTCTTAACACTTTTCCGTTCAAGAATAAACTCTATTATACGATTGGCATAAATAATCTGATGTTTGTCCATGTTGTCCTACCTTAATAACGTCTTAATGCTACAGTCTTGATCTGCTCAATAATCTTATCCACTTGATCAAAATCTAGTCTAATTTTGTGCTCTTTCATAAAATCAAAAATAAGATCATCTATTTCCTGAGCGATCTTATTGTGAACTTCCATATTATCATGCCAGTCTACCTTGGTATATGCACGTATAATGCTTTCCATTTTCAATGCTAATTCGGCTAATAATTCTTCACTTAACTTCTGTTCATTCTTTATGTCTATCCCCACACCATAGGAAGTCCTCTGTTCTTTGATGATACCTTTCGCCACACCAAAGAAAGCCTGTGCATTTGCATTTTTCTTAATGGATTCGGGGTAAGACCTAACAGGTTCCCCTTGCTGATATTCTTTTTTAAGATCATTCATTTTCTGCAAATATTCAGCCTCTGAAATTCTTTGTTGCTTATATGCGTCAATTGCTTCCTTAATCCGTTCAGAGAACTTTTTATAATATGCAGGGTTTTCATCCCACTTGGTATTGATACTTTTTGTCAGACGTGTACGAATCGCATCTGCTCGTGCACGTTTTGAATCTAACCGCTCAAGTTCTTCTTCAAAAGCTTTTTCATTAAGTATGTCCACAGGGTTGGTTATGCGAATAACCTCTTCTGCCGAAATGTAATGATCCATTAGATTTTGCATTTTTGCTTCGTATTCTTTATGGTCAATGGTATCTGAATACCGCAGCTTTACTGCTTTCCGAAGCTCTTGATAAAATTTCAAGTCTCTCTTATATTTCTTCAACTCTTCTGCGGGTAAAGCATTATAGATTTTCTCGGACTCTAACGCAATCCCAAGATTTTGCCCAAACTTTGAGAGAACTCCATAAAATTCTTGTCTCCGTTCCTCATCTTCAAGCCAAACCTCGTACTCTTCCGTATCCTGCTTATTCTTGATGGGTGAAAAAATTTGAATCATGTCGGAGTAATATTGCCTCAAAGAACCAATAACGCTAATCACATCATATATGGCTCCTTGTAAGTCCTTGGGATCATAGTTTTCGAGCCCTGCACCCGAATACATTTCTAAAACTTGGTCGAGTCGATCCAACAATCCTCTGTAATCAATAATGAACCCATAGTCCTTGCCATCATACAATCGATTGACCCTGGCGATTGCCTGTAACAACGTATGTTCTTTCATTGGCTTATCAATGTACAAAACAGTCGCTCGCGGCGCATCGAAACCTGTAAGAAGCTTATCTACAACGATTAATAACTCAAATTCATCGCCCTCGATAAAATCCTCTTTTATGGCATCTTCATAAGATTCTTCATCACCGTAGCGATTCACCATTCGATTCCAAAAATTGAGCACTTTATTTCTCGAAACCTCATCAACAACCTCATGCCCTTCCCGTTGATCAGGCGGCGATATAACAACGGCACATGTAAGATCACCAAGCTCTTCGAATGCTTCCAAATATCGAATAGCTTCGATCTTACTATTGGTCGCAAGCATCGCTTTAAACTGGCTACCTTGTGTTTTATAATTGTCCAGAAAGTGCTGGTTAATATCGAAGGCAATCATGCAAAGACGCTGATTGGATGAAGCTATTCTCTCGAATTGACTCCACTTTTTCATGACCTCATCTTTCTGCTTGTCATTCAGATTACGGGTAATCATTTCAAGTCGAGTGTCAATTGCTTTTTGATTCACGGTTTGATCGACCATTTTCCCTTCGTAAAGAAGGGGAACTATAGCTTTGTCTTTAACTCCATCTGCAATCGTGTATGTATGAATCAACTTACCAAACTTAATCATGGTACTCTTTTCTTTCTTCATAAGTGGTGTTCCCGTAAATCCGAGGTAACAAGCATTGGGGAACACCTTTTTCATCTTGATGTGTAGTTCTCCATACTGAGTACGATGTGATTCATCAACTAAGATGAAGATATCTCTCGACTCAACAGGCTTTAGCATCACAGAAGCAGTATCAAACTTGTGAATCAAAGTAGTTACGATATCCGCATTGTTATCTCTTATAAGATCCACCAAATGCGAACCTTTTGTTGCTCTGCTTGCCTTTAGTCTGGTATGCTTAAACGTCTTATGTATTTGCTTGTCCAACTCAACCCGATCCGTTACAACCACTACTTTTGGGTTAAACTCACTCATCTCAGATAGGATATACTTTGCCAGCATCACCATTGTAAGACTCTTACCAGAACCCTGCGTGTGCCATATAACCCCTGATTGACGATTTCCACTTTCATCACGTTCATGAATGGTCTTGATGATTTCCTTGATTGCAAAGTATTGCTGATATCGAGTTACCTTTTTAACATCTTTATCGAACAAGGTAAAAAAGTGGGTTAGCTCCAGCAATCGTTCTGGGTGGAAAAGAGAGATTATATTTTTGTCTTGTATCGTTGGCAAACGACCCATAACCGTTTCATTTAATATCGATTGCAACCATTCTTCTTTCTCTTCCTTCCAAACAGACCAGAACTTCTTTGGGGTGTTACAGGTTGCATACTTTGTTTCATTCTTGTTCGTAGACATGACGATTTGCACAAACTTAAAGAGCTGTGGGATATAATCTTTCCCCTGGTTACGGATCATTTGGCTAATCCCTTGCTCCATCGAGATTGATGCCTTCTTGCACTCCAATACCGCCAATGGAATCCCATTCACGAACAAGACAATATCAGGGCGCACAGTTCCCCGCCCATCCATTCTCTCTACAGTAAACTCCTCAACCACATGAAAAACATTGTTCTCGAAGTTTTCCCAATCAATGTACTGAATGGTAAATGACTTCTTTGAACCATCGGGTAAAAACTCCGTGTAGCTTCGCCCTAACATCAAAGTTTCGAAAATTTTTTCGTTCGTCTTAACAAGCCCATCGGTTAACGGCTCATCCAGATTACGAATGGCTTGCTGAATATTGTTTTGACTGAACTTATATGTAGTGCCCTTATATTCATACGAGTTGAACTCATTTAACCGTTCTTCCAATACAGTTCTTATTAAAACATTATAGATGCTGCCGCGCATAATTTCCGTTTGTTCAGGAGTCAAAACCTGATAGTCTAAGCCCTTTAAGACTTCAAGAGCAGGTTGTTGGCTTATAAATCGTTCATCATAGCTATTCATTCGATCCACATTCACACCTCCTATGTAAGGGATTAGGAAAAGGGCAAGGGTTAAACCTTTACCCGTACTTTCCCTGTAAGTAAGAGTTGCATTAAGCCTTGTTTTTGAAGTTTTAACTCCTCAAGTTCACTCCTTAAAAGGTTAATTTGCCTGTCAATGACTGACAAAACCTCAGCTATCTTGGATTGTTCATCAATATCGAAGGGAATATATATATCGGTTTCCAAAAAGGCATCGATCTTTACAGCCATTCTTTCGACTAAGGTCCCTTCAGCCTTAGCTGAAAATTTCTTTATTTGTCTATCAGAAGTGAGCAGTTGTGTTAAAAACTCCAAATGATATTGTTCTTTATCTCTAATGTAGAGAATCTCATAAATAGGGGACAATAATAATGGATGGTCAACTTTGTTAAGTGCTATCGCCCCAAAACGCAAATTTGATGGATTATAAACAATATCGCCTTTTCTCGATATCTTGTACTTCTTATTATCACTCTTAACCAAGAACTCTCTATTATACCGATTGGTTTTAGCTGTAACACCATCTTCAATGGTTAGAGAAAACAAAGGTAATTCTTCCGTTATGACACTTTTCTCGTTCCTAACTTGTAGAATTTCCCTCAGCGGAACATATCCCCATTCACTTTCGAATCCGGGTAATCTCATTTTACCTGTTAGTAGTGTTAACATTAATCCCTTTTTCTGCTCTCTTTTTTTCTCTATATATCTCCCCTTTAACTCTAGCGCCTTATCAAAGATCATTGCTATTTTTCCTATCTTACGCTGTTCATTATACCCAGGGAGCATTGTACTCAACGACAGAAAGTTTTCCTTTGATATATTTTTCATACTACTACTTGTACCAGTAGCTAAGACTTTTACTTTATTTCTTATTTCTTGTGATGTAAGAACACTAACTAACCATAATCCGTCTACTGATTCTCGCAAACTGGTTTGCCACAACTTATCGGACAAGAATAGGTTCTCATAATCTTGATCTACATACCCAACTTCACCTACAAGCTCAGGAGTATTAGCACGGCTAACTATGATAGATCCTTTTTTAGGGTTTAATTTCGCCCTTTTGATTTCATTTTTTTTTATTTTCTTGTTTTCATTTGGATAAAAGTATCCATTTGCGACAGAACTGGTTTTCAGCACTCCATACCCAGTATTGTCAGTTGGGTAATCTTCCGCATTTACACTGACACCCGAATCTAATGTAGAAATGAGTTCTTTTAACTGGACCTGTTTCCATTCGTTCGGCATACGGGATTTCTCATTCTCTGTATCTGCTATATTTAATCTATTCATAGTTCACCTATAATCCAAGCTCATTTAATATTGCTTCAAGTTCTGTTTCAACATTGCTGAGTTCCCTTTTTATATCAATAATATTTTGCTTTACCATTTTCATATCAATTTCCTCTTCTTCCTCGAAGCTATCGACATAACGAGCAATGTTCAAGTTATATGAATTGTCCTTTATCTCATTTAATGTTGCTAAGTATGAGTATTTTTCTATAGATTCATATCCTTCGTATGCTTCAACAATTCTACGAATATCAATTTCACGTAAATTATTCTGGTTCTTGCCCTTTTCGTAATTGCCCTCACTTGATGCATCAATAAATAAAACTTCATTTCTTTTGCGGTTCTTCTTAAATATCATTACACATGCAGGGATACCAGTTCCATAAAATAGATTTGCAGGTAAACCTATAACTGCATCTAATAGGTTCATCTCAATAATTTGCTGACGAATCTTCTCTTCGCTCGACCCACGGAATAAAACTCCATGAGGAAGGATTGTTGCCATCCGACCATTCTCAGCTAATGAGTAAAGCATATGTTGTACAAACGCATAATCTCCCTTTGATGTAGGTGGTACGCCCCACTCAAATCTTCTGTACTGGTCCAGGCTCGCTTCCATTTTGAACTTCTCATCATTATTACCTTCACCAGCAAAGCCCATTGCCCATTTGTCGAGAGAGAAGGGGGGATTAGCAACGATTGCCTGGAACTTCATCAACTTGCCATCTTCCAAGTGAAGTGGATTAGATAACGTGTCGCCCCATTCAATCTTAGCATCATCTATTCCGTGAAGGTACATGTTCATGAGTGCTAAGGAATGTGTTTGTCCGTTCCGTTCTTGACCATAGATAGCAACTTTCTTGCTTGGCACTTGATTCGCCACTTTAATCAACAAGGAACCCGATCCACACGTAGGATCATAGATACGATCATTTTCTTTGGGCTTAACCAATCGAGCAAGAAGTTCCGACACCATAGATGGCGTAAAGAACTCTCCACCTTTCTTGCCAGCATCGGATGCGAATCGCTCGATCATAAATTGGTAGGCATCACCTATGATATCTTCACTTCCAACAACGGAAGGTTTCAACGTAAGTTTATTGAAATCCTCCAACAATGCACGAAGCATGGCATTTCTCTCTTTTGCTTTACCAAGTGTCGCTTCACTGTTAAAGTCGATATTACGAAATACACCACGCAATTTCCCTGTGTTTTCGTTCTCCAAACGTTCCAATGCTTTATTAATGATCTCACCAATCTCAGAATCAGTCCGCTTGCTATATAAATAATCAAATGTAGACAGCTCATCTAATACAAAACGTTCCCTGGCTAATGCACGCTCAATGCGTTGTTTATCCCCGTCATAACGTTTTGTATATTCCTCCACATGCTCCTTATACAAATCACTCAAATACTTGATGAACAACATCGTTAGGATGTAATCCTTATATGTACTGGAGTCGATTTTCCCTCGGAATGTATCTGCCGCTTGCCACAAAATTGTATTTATTTGTTGAGAAGTAACTTGCTCACTCACATCTGTTCCCCCTGAAATTCACCAAAATGTAATAAACTATTTCTCAATTATACCATTATCGAAACAGAGAAAGTATCCCTGGTTCTTTAACAATTAACGGAACGACTCTAGGAGTTAAATCCTTTCAACACAACAATATTATAGACATACTTCGTCACCTTACAGATCATTTAAGTTGTTTTTGCAAAAACTAAATTGGAGTGACTTGGCCATGCCAAGAAGAATTTCTTAGGTCAGCAAACTGTATAAGCACTGTTACCAACTTCATATGTGTTGATATCTTCAACTAGCACAAAAAACTTAGGATAAAAAATTGAAAAAAAACGATTTGATATACTTAAATTCGAGAGAAATCTGTGAATAATCTAAAGTTACTTGTGCCGCTGCACCTCATAGGCTATCTTATGAAGTTCGATCTCATGTTAATCGGGCATGAAATAGCCAAGGAAAAGCAAGGATTTTGCATGGATCTCGCTCGGCTTAGCGGTAAACTTTATTTGCTTAGTTGCAGACTATTGAGGTCGGATTGTTTTCACTGCCAACTTCATCGAACCAATCGATGATGCTTTTGAATTACGCTCTGATTTCCGCAACGCTCCTTCATCAGTTTCATTGCGTTTTCGCACCCGAAATATATCCTTTCAACCTCACCCACAGAACAGGACGAACACCCCCACTGTTATCGCCTGTAGAAGGATGGATCGTGTTGCTGCTGTAGCGGAAGGTGCCGTTTCCCTGGATGCCTATATTGCCGTCGCCGTGGATATATACGGCTCTTCGATTGTCACGTCCGGACGACCGGAGCCACCACCACCATCCACGCCCATGGAGTGTTGCTTTTCGTTTGTCGTTGTTTTCGTCCTTCTTTTGAAACCAGTAGCGTTGTTTGGCGCTGCGGTTGTCGAGGTTTTTCCTGCTGTCCCCGAAATAGTGGCATACGGCTTCTTCGATGCTTAGCAGAAATATGTAATCCTGCGTATCCTCTCCGCCTGTTGAACCGTACCATGGATTGTCGTGGTTCTGGTTCAACACCGGAATGATTCTTGCCTGTTCGGCCGCGGAGAATGTGTTAACAAAGTCACCGTTCAGATAGCTTCTTAGGGCGCAGTCCGCCCATGTCACATCCCCCGCGGCATTATGATAGGGATGCTGTCCAATTATGGATTCCGTTATCATCAAGGCTGCATTGTCCTGTATATCCAGAATACGCCATTGATAACCGCCAAATGGCACAATCGCACCGATCTGAAGCTTCCTCATTCTCTTCCCCCCATCCGCGGCTTACGTAAAAAACTCCGCCGCTAAGGTGGAGTCCATTACATATGCGATCCTTCTCTTCCGCTTCTCGTAATTTACCACCATTATACCAATTATCTAGCTTTTGTACCTACATCATAAAACTCCCCAGGATTCTCCGTCATCATCCGTATAATCTCCTGCCTCTCTATTCCGTTCTCTTCGCAATAAGGAATAAACTCATCAAAGATGACCGTACACGGATGACCCTCTATCGACTCTTTTGCTTCTGCGTAGAAGTCGTAATCCTGGGAAAGCAGCACTTTGTGTCCATAGCCCAGTGAAAGGATGTAACGCAGCAACTCGAACCGTTCCGGGCTGGTTCCCTTTCGGATGATGTCCATGCCCAACCACATGCCTTTTTCCGCCGCGAGCTTGATGGTTTCCTTATGCGCTTCTTTATCCGTATGGGCCCACAGGAATCGTTGATAGTCCGCCTGCTCTGCGTCCAGTACCCGAATGACCTCCGGGACCATCTTCGCCTCGAGGATATGGCAGTGAATGGGCATCCCTGTGGCTTTGCTGGCCTTTACCGCGGCAACCAGCATGGCTTGATCCACCTTGGACAACACGCCCTTGTCCAGCAGCAGCTTGATGTGCCCCGGACGAATTACTATGCCGTCGATGGTATCCAGCCCTTCTTGGAAATCCTTGATCCAACGGTTGGCCAGCTGCTCTTCGAACTGGTTGGGAAATACCTCATAGATCTGCTTGGTGATATTCCAGCCCGTACACGGGATGATATGCATATCCGCTTGCTCCGACAATTCCTTTAATAAGCGGACATTCTGCCCGCCGATTGGCGGCGAAGCTTCTACCACGGCCCGGCCGCCCTTCTTTTTAATATCCAGCAGGATGGGCAGTATCACCTTCAGGTCTGACTGAATCTCCTCCTCTGAATAGCTTTTGTCAAAATACATGCTGTTTGCCTTGCACTCGTCGAATTCCCACTTGAAATGCTCATGTCCTAAGGTCAGACCCAGCTCCCTCTTCGGGATGGGACCTCTCACCGTATAAATCATCGTTTTTCCTCCTTGTGGACTCAATCCGGTTCTATTCCTCACCGATGTGCCTCCAGCATAAACAACAAACCCCGACATCAGAGTGTCAGGGTTTGCAATATTTCTTATGAATGGCTTGGCTTATGGCTTCGATTTCTTGAAGGAAGGCTTCCGGCTGTAAGGCCGTCACCTGCTCCGGATGGTGTAACACCAATTGAAGGATGTCGTTTTTGTAGGGAGTCCGAATCGTCAGATGCAGCCCGTTTGCTGCCGTTTTTACTTCCGTGTGCTGGAGATAGGCATCCTCTTTGATAATCCGGTACAGGGCTGGATCAATGAGGAGCTCGTAGGTGAACCAGGTAAACCTGTCCTGATCCGGCAGGTTCAGCTCCTTGTTCATATAGCGGTTTTCTACATCCAGGCAAGTCAGGGACACGATGCGGTCCAGCCGAAAGGTTCGTTTGGCCTGTCTGACATGGCAGAAGCCCTTCACATACCAGCCCCCATCCGTAAAAAACAGCCTGATCGGCGATACCTGCCGGTGCTCGGTCTCATCCCGCTCCGGGTGATAATACCCCATTCGCAGATCGCAGGACCGCCCGAACGCCTCCAGTATAGGCTTTAGCACATCCTCAATGTAGCCCTTCGGCATAATGCGGATGATGTTAAACTCGATGTGAGACATCACCTGAGCCGCTTGTTGCCTCTCCTCGTCAGATAGAGCATTCATCACCTTGCTGCTGAGCAAGTTATAGTCTGTGGCCAGATTGGGGATATGAAGCTCCTCGCCTGCCTTCAATACCATCAGCAGCATAAGGGCTTCCTGCTCGCTGAGCTTAATGCTGGGCATGAAGTAAGAAGGGGAAATTTCGTAGCCCCCACCCAAACCCTCATAGGCAATAATGGGAACCTGAAGCTGGCTAAGGGCATCGATATCCCGGTATATGGTCCGTTCACTCACCTCAAAATAGCGGGCCAGCTCATGTGCCGTCATTTTCTTGCGTACCCGTAATAAATGCACGATCCCGTTTTGTCTCTCTGTTTTTTTCATAGATCTCCCCTGAAGTTCGGTTTATTGGTATACATCAGTTGCCCACATGGGGCGGGCTTGCTAGTATAGAATCATCTACCGTCCTGATAGGAGGAATCAGATGCACACCCATCAACGTTCTGTCTGGCAAACCTTGACCACTGCGGAGAAGGAGTCGGAATTACGGGCGCTGCCTCTTCCTGGGGGTTTCTCGCTGCTGCGTATGGATACCTTCGCACGGTATGGCCAACAGTTGGAAACTGGCGTATTCGGTTACGAGGACCGCGAGTTCGTTTTCATTCCGGGAGACCGGGTCACCCTGGGCTGGGAAAACCGTATCGACCGGATGGATGCTCCAACGCGGGCAGAGCTGGAGAAGGGGTTGGAGGATATTGGAAGGACGCTGGAGGAAACCCCGGAGCTGCTGCGGGAGCTAATGTCGCCGTTGCGGCAGGTGACCATCGGGCCGATGCTGGTGGAGCGTCAGGTTCAGTCGGTCAGCTGGGAGGACGCGACTGCCGAAGAGCTGGCAGAGGATGACGAGCTGCAGGCCGATTTGGCCACCTTCCTCCAGTCAACCTACAATGCCTATGAGCTGCATGAAGCGCATCGTTTTACCCGGATGGGTGAAGAGGTGCGGGTGGAGTTATTCTGGACCAGCGACGACTATCCCGAATGGGCCGAGACTTCGCTTACGGAAGGCTTCTCCATTCTGACGGAGGATGAATGGGAATACCTCTACGGCGGCGGCACCCGGACCCTGTTCCCGTGGGGGGACAGCTTCGACTATACAATGAAGGTCCGTCACTTCGGGGAGCTGGACCACGCCGGAGCCGATGGGCATACCCACACGGACAACGGCCTCCCGGGCTCTGAACGTCCCTACGACCTGGAGCTGCCCAACTTCTTCGGGCTTCACTTCCTTGGCGATCCCTACCATTGCGAGCTTACCGTTTCGGAGGATGGGATGGTTCGCGGCAAGGGCGGCGACGGCGGCACTGCGATCTGCGGTGGTCTGGGCGTTCTGCTCGGTTACCTGCCCACCGCTACGTTTTATCGTGATCCCTATGCTGCGGAGCTGGATTGGCCTGATCAGATCGGGTACCTGCATTTTCGCCGGATCATCCGGTTATAGGGGATAATCCTCTCGAAGCAAACTGTACAGCTCGATATCGATAATCCCTTTGCCTGACCATAAGGTGGCTTGTCTTAACGTGCCTTCTTTGATGAAGCCGTTTTTGAGAAGCACCTTCTTTGACTTTTCATTAAGAGGCATCACCTCAGCCTGAATTCTGTTGACCTTGGCCTCCACAAATAGAAAATGTACCAGCCGTTTTACTGCCTCGGCAGCAATCCCTTTGCCCCAATGCGCTTCAGCCAAGAAATAACCAATCGTCACCGCATTTACCTTCTGATTAAAATCGAGAGCTTCGATAATCCCCAGCAGCTGATCAGGCTGAGACGGAGAGAAAATCCCCCACTTCACCCTTGAACGTTTGGTATAATCCCGCTGGAAATGCCCGATCATGTTCTTCACGGTGTCCTTATTATGCTTGGGGAGGATACCACAGTATTCGAATACGGTGTCATTGTCATAGATGGCGAAAACCCCGTCGATGTGACAGTCTTCAATCCTCTTCAATATGATTTCATCTGACTTTAGGACCGGGAATTGGTCAAAGATCGCTTCTGCGTTCATTCGGTCACCGCTTTCGGTTGTTCGTTTTTATTTCCTCGGTATGGAGTGCCGGAGCCACTCTCTATATATCGCCAAATCTTCCTCCGTATGAAAATAATGCTCGCTATGATCTGACAGGGTAAGCCTGCCATGAAACCTGCTGCAAAAGGATGAAACGGCATCATACTCGCAAAGCTCATCCTTTTTCCCGTATAAAATGGAGGTTGGAGTGTTCCATTTCATTATGGGATTCTCCCTAACGTACTGGTAGTAGTCCCAATACAAGACAGGACCCATTGGGGTGGATATCTCCTTTTCTTCGTACAGCTGCTCCTCCGTCACGCCAAACCATGTCATCATATTTTGAATCAGCCGCGCCATATCCACCACTGGAGAAAGAAATAAGCTCTGTTTCATGACCTCATCCTTATAGGCCAATAAACTAAAATAGGCACCGATGCTATTGGCCCATAAGCGGATGGAGTCTGCTCGTGCGGATGCAAATGCAAACACCTGCTTTAAATCCGGCACGGCATATTGGGGCTTGCAAAGCGCAGGATCGTCCTTCCTGTCTCCGTGCTCAGGCAAATCGAAGCTAAGCACCTGATAGCCTAACGGAACAGCCACTTCCGCGAGCATCCGAATCGGAGCATCCGACTTGGAGGACAGGTTGCCGTGTACAGCAATGATTACCTTCGGACTATCCCCGCCCCACAAAAGAGCAGGAATTCCGTCTATTGTTATAGTTTTCTCTACCATGCTCCTCCCTATCTCCTTTCTCAATTCATTATACATAGAACACCAAATGAAATTGGAACCTTTATTATGGATATGCGTGGACCAACAGAATTGACAGAACAAGCTCCCGATAGCCGAGAGCTTGTCCAGGATTTACTATGCAAAACAATCGATATCACCTTGATAATGGTTTGCCCGTTCCAACAGCGGTCCCTTCGCCCCCATCACAAATGCGAAGCAGCTCCCCCGAATGGACAGCAACCGGGAGCCCGGGCCAATTCCAAGAATCCGCAGCATTTCTTCAGTGAACGATAAGGTCCGGTCCTCGGAGACCGTGAGCCAACAATACTTTCGTCCCTTATAGCTTACAAAAACGCCTTCCGGGCGCTCATAACGGTCCAAATCCGGATTATCCGGAAGTACACCCATCGGAGATTCCAGAAGCAATCCGCGGCGTGTCACACAGAAGCCTCCGGTCTTGGCACTACCTGTAAAAAGGATTACCTTGCCTTCCGAAGTGATATGATATTCGTCCGAAGCCATATCAGGAAGCCTGACCTGGCCATTACTTCGCACCACCGACCATCCGAAAACAAATTTGCCACCCTTAGTTATTTGGGGTATAACCAACACCTCCATAAGAAGAAAGAAATCTTCGACATATCCATATTCTTCATATTATTTATATATCCTTCCTGCCCGCGGATTTCGCCTCAACAATCTTTTTTACTGTTACTGGATGGAATTCATTAACTCGTAGAAATAGTGAGGCTCATGCGTCTTATTCAGACGATACCAAGCATCTATTGTGGCTGGCGACCATACCTCCAGCGCTTGCAGAACATGAACGGCAAATTCCAATGGAGCTACTCCGGATGCGGTGATCAATGTCCCGTCGGTGACAGCGGATTCCGCTTTGTAATTTGCTTCGCCCGTGTAAGAAGGGCAAACCATTTTGAGGTAGGCCAGATCATTGCTTGTGTGCCCGCGGGAATCTAACAATCCTGCCTGAGCAAGTCCGAAGGTAGCACCGCAAATGGCCCCGACAACAATCCCTTCCTCCAGACACCTCTTGGCCAGGTTTAATATAGGCGCGTGAATCGCTTCTGTCCATGTATTGCCACCGGGTAACATCAGCGCATCCCCGTTTCGAATGCTGCAGTCCTCCACTGTACGATCAGGCATGATCTTCAATCCGCCCATGGTTGTGATTGGAGTTTTTTCGATCCCAATGGTGACGATTTGGACTGGAGCCAGCCCCTTTTTGAAGTATCTTCCCGAGTTCAGTTCGGCGGTTACATACCCGATTTCCCAATCGGACATGGTATCACATACATAAAGATAGACGGTACGATTCATTTTTACGTGCTCCTCATCAAGTGTAGTAGGTTAACAATCCCTATCATAAAACAACTTCACTGACAGCCACTGTCAGTGAAGTTGTTAGTCTCGATAATATTCCATTAACTCGGTGGCAAGGGCCACGAGTTTATCCTTTAGATTCTGCGGCTCGATCACATGAATGGACTTCCCGTAGGGAAGAAGAATATTGGGAACATGCGTATACAGCAACTCCTCCTCCAGCAAAAAGGTGGCCTGCGTTGCTGTCCGCTCCTGCAAATGATGCTCCAAAAACCAATGGATGCATACATCATCCAACGCCTCTGCCCGGCCCCCAACAACGAAAGAAATCAATCCGGGCTTACCGGCTGCATCCGGCAGCAGCTTGTCCATAAAAAAAGCACGCGCTGAAAAATCCCCGGGACGCCGAAATGTGAATGCCGTGCGTGTAATGTTCAGAATTCGATCTACCCGGAAGCTGCGGATCTCCTTGCGCAGGCGGCAAAATGCAACGGTGTACCATTTATTGTTCCAATTCACCACACCATAGGGATCGATGACCCTGTTGGAGGACTGCTTGTCATGACTGTTGCGGTACGAAATTTCTACAGACTCTTCATGTGCCACCGCGTGCTCCAATTCCTGCAGGACCGGCTGAAGAGCGGGGTATCCCCTGCGGTTGATGACGCCAAATCCGGCTGCATGATGGTGTAATAACCTCTCCTGCTCCGGATTCGAATACATTTGCAGCTTGGAGGTTGCATGCTCCAATGCCTCACTCAACGGATATCCGGCTTCTTGTGCAAATTGGGCGGCATGAAGCAAGGCCTTCTTTTCCTCCATGCTAAATAGCAGAGGCGATTTAATAAAATGATGCAGCAGGCTATACCCGCCATTATGCCCTGCATCGGATATGATCGGAACCCCGCTGGCACATAGGGCATCGATATACCGGTAGACGGTTCTGATGTGGATCTCCAGCTTTTCGGATATTTGCTTGGCCGTTACTTTCTCTCCTGCATTCAACATCCAGAGAATCGAAAGCATATGTTCATTTTTTGGCATAACTAACTCTTCCCTTTGATCAGGATATGATACGGGGTTATCCCATTTGCAAATAGGCTATCGATCAGCTTAACCAATTCCTCCGACGATAAATCCTTGCCGTTGCGTATCCAAAGGCGAAACATAGAGATTAAGGTGGAGATGTAAAACTCCATCAGGTATGGCGCTACGCTATCATTGGTTTGGAAGGCTGCCATCAATTTCTCAAAGGGGATTTCGCGTTTCAGACGCTCAACAAAATGAACAGAACCATAGTCCCCCAAGAGGGCTTTAAGGACCAGAATTTCTTCTGCATTTTCCAAGCATTGAAGTGCATCCTGGAACGAATGCGTTGAAAGCTCCCTGCTGGCCATTTCCTCGCGAATGGATTTCAGAACATTCTCTTCCACGTAGTCCAATAACGCATAGATATCGGTGAAATATTGATAAAAGGTACTGCGATTGTATCCCGACTTGTTGGCAATCTCTTGAATCGATATTTTTTCAATTGGTTTTTGGCTGTATAAATCACAGAACACATGGATAAAGGCTTGCCTTGTTTTGTCCGTCATTTCAGGTTGTTTCTTCATGATTGGCCTCTCTTCCGTTCTACAGATGATCCGACAGATATTAAAAATCTGATGGTTGATGACCGTATAGTGAACACCTACAATATCATTATACAACACGTTGTTGGATCATCAACAAGGAACTATCAACTTTTTTGGAGGAGGCTAACATGAGAATTCTATTCTTCGGCAGAGGTTTAATATCGACCCAATACGCGTGGGCATTGGAGCAGGCGGGGCATACCGTTGAGTTTTACGTTCGAAAAGGCAGAAAGGAAACCTTCGGAAGCCGTATAGACCTTGAAATGTGGGATGCACGAAAAGGGAAAAAGCTGATCAAGGAAAGCTGGAGCATCAAGCTGCATGAGGAGATCCTTCCCCATTATGATCTGATTATTGTGAGCGTCAACACGGAACAGCTTCCGGAGGCGGCACAATTGCTATCCGCTGCTGCAGGAAATACTCCTATCCTCATATTCAATAACCTGTGGCAGGATTTAAAATCCTCTATTGCCCCATTGCCGATGAATAATGTTGTGTTTGGCTTCCCCGGAGCAGGAGGCGGCATCGAAAACAATCGGCTTAGAGGCGGCTTTCTCAAAATGGTATTTCTTGAAAAACCGCGGGTTGGTACCAAGCATATCAACCAATTGATCCAAGCATGCTTTGAAAGTGCCCATTTTAAAATTAGCTGGGTGAAGGATATGCAAAACTGGCTGTGGAATCACTTTGCCATGAATGCGGCAATGGAGACCGAGGTGTTAAAACGGGGAAGCTTTCCAGCGATCATGAACCATAAGGACTCCTTTTCCAATGTGGGGTTGAATATAAGGGAAATGATCCCTGTGCTGAAGGCAAGAGGTGCAAAGCCGGATGCCATTACTCTTTTGCTGACTAAGCTTCCGCCCGCACTTCTCGGCGTACTTTTTAACAGAGTTGTGTTTGCCAAAGGCAGCCTGCCGCGGCTGTTCATGGAATACAACAATAGCAAAGCAGGGTTTGCGGTACTTGAAGTGGTGAGGGAAGCCAAAAAGACAGGCATCCCTTTGCCGCGTCTTACGAAGGCACTTGAAAATAGTGAATATGCAAAACAAAAATAAAAAAACACCCCTTAGCATAACCGGATTACCCATGGGGTTCTCCAATTCTAAGGGGTATTTGCATTGTAATCGTTAATTTAACTCATTAAACCTTTGGAGCATAGTGGCAACCTCTGCTCTGGTGGCAAGACCGGCAGGATTTAGCGTCAAATCAGAGTTGCCCTTCATGATATCCTTGGACACCGCCCAAATAATGGACTCTTTGGCAAAGTCGGAGATTTCATGTGCATCCTTGAAGCTGAGGCTTGACATTCCGGCAGGAAGATCAGGATTCTTCCCCTTCGCGTACCGATAGAGCATAACCGCAATTTGCTCGCGGGTGATGGCAGCATTGGGGGCAAATATCCCCTCGCCATATCCGTCAACAATGTGGCTTTGGTTCGCCCACATAATAGGATCTGAATACCAGAGACCGCTTTGAACATCAGAGAATACATCGGCAAATTCTACATTTGGTTGATTTTCCATCCGGTATAATACAGTAGCAAGCATGGCCCGGCTCATGTTCCCGGAGGGGTTAAATTCTGTTTCAGTGGTTCCCGTGAATAACCCCTTGTTGTACACATACCTTACCGGTGAATAGAACCAATCGTCATGTGCGATATCGGTAAACGGAGGTTTCTTGGCAAATGTCACAACAACCGTTGTATCGCGGCTCACCTCTGGAATGGTGTAAATGTCGCGGCCTATAAATTTTTCACCGTTGACGAAGATATATTCAGTTTCAAACCCTTCATCAGGAATCAGTCGGATGGTTGCAGAGGTGGTGGCACGAACCGTTTGAGCTTCAAAACCCTCGGCAATTTTGCCATTCCCGCCTTTAACAGAAGCACGAACCAAATATTTAAGATCTTTAACAACAACGGCAGAATTATCGTTATCGTCCGGGGCAGCCCAACGCTTCGGACCAATAATTTTGGAGTTCTCGAAATTGGCAACGCCAATGCCAAGCCTTTCTATTGCCCCTGAGATTTCCGAAGCCACAGCATCTGCTTGATCCAAAACAGCCTCAGCCTCGGCAATCACACTCCTCAATGCTTGAGCAGCTTTTGTCGGATACCAAAAGTCCGGACTATATATGGTTTTGGGATTATCCGCAATGATAACGGAAGCAAGCAAGGATTTTGCAGCCACAATGTCTTCATAGAGCAGGGATTTGGAGGCTTCCTTTATGCCAGTGCCAACCACGATTTGCACATCCTCAAACGGCTCTATGTACCGATGTGTCGCATCCTTGTTGGTCAGAATGAAGCTGCCTACAGAAAAGTCGAAGGTTCCATTGTTTCTGGCTTGGAAAACAGCCGTTCCGATGTTTGGAAGCATGGAATCCTCTGCTCCGTTGGCGGTCATATCCAGGTAGAGATAGTTGATGGCACCGTCGGAATATTTCATTGAAATATCCTTTTCCGTATGAACACCAGTATTCTTCAGAACATAGGAATCAAACTGCAGCTTTCCCTGGAATCCGTATACCGGCGCCCTTCCGGCGCCAGTATACGAAAGACGTAGTGTAACAAACATTTCTTCGCCAACCTCAAAGGATGATTTGGAGGCACCCGAGCTGTCCGTTACGGTGATGTGTACACGATAACCAAGGTCCGCGGCATCGTTTGCGCTGTAGGCAAAGGATGGTAAAACAGCCCATAGAAGCATGATGCAAAGAATGCTTTTCAAGTATTTGATCATCTTTGGAGTGCCTCCATCAGGGTGAGCTGCGCATCTACAATGTCCACAATGCCGTCACCGTTTTTATCCGATCTCATCCAGCTATCTGGAGAACTAAACCCGTTGTAGACATTGTCCAGAATAGCATCCAGTGTTGCCGAAATGTCGCTTTTATCAATTGCACCGCTGCCATCGGTATCTCCACGAAGAAGAATAGGCGATTTCACCGTGGGTTCAAAAACAAGGTTGGCCGTTAATTGCTCGCCTGTGACAAGCCCCTTGGAGGAACCAATGTAGGCTTTCTTACGGTTGTCATAAAAAAGCGTTTGTTTGTTTCCTTCAATCACAACCGTTGCCTTACCCATGTTTATTTCCGTGTAGAGGGTGTACAACGAGAACCCTTGTGTTTGGCGGACCTCGTAACGGTACCCAAGATCCTTTACACTGATTTTGATAACGTCCGACAATTCCTTATAGACCGTCTCCCCATTCATACCTTCAAAAGCGGAAAGTCTATAGCTCACCTTGACTGCCGTTTCGCCGGGAGCCAATGCTTCAATTGTCCCGTCTTGTGAAAGGCTGATGATGTTCTGATTATATAGAACGTGCCACACAACGTCCTTTGCTTCTAAAACGGTGTCGCCAGCTGTGCGGCGGGCTTTAACAGAAAGCGCCGTTTTGCCGCCTAAACCAAGCTCGATGGAATCAGGCTGATCCTCGGAGCTTTCAAGATCAGAGATGAGTGTAAGGCTTTCAAACTCCGTCAATGCACGGTTCACAAGATAAACCTGAACCACCGTTTCATTCCCGGCATCATCAACCGCTTTAAGCATCAGGGTTTGGTCCGGGCTTTGGCTTGAGGTGCTCCGAGTAACAACGAATGTTCCGTCCGGATGGATAACAATTCCGTCTGAACTGCCGTCTAAGGTTAACGTTGCGGTTGGTTCTGTCAGACCGTGGAAGCGATAGCTTGAGGCCGGGCCAACAAAAACAACTTGATTGCTGACGGTGTTGTCCACGTTCTCCTTGTCAAGGCTCTTTTGAACATCCTCGTTAAGGAGTAACACAGGCGCTTTGGTGTCCACGGTAAACCCGATGGCACCCGATGACCTGCTGCCTTGGATGGTATCCTGGTTTTCGCCAACCGCTATGAAGTCCATCAGCTGCTGGCCGTCTTCCAGACTTTCTTCAAATGACCAAACCGTCTTAAACTCTTGAGGTGTGTTTTTATCCTCCGTGTTCAGGTTTAAGGTCATTTTGACAGGCCGGTCGAAGGTGTACGTTGCCTCTAACCGGTCCGTGTTTAGATAATAGCGGTCTTTGGATAGGTTAATGTTTGTTTCTACGCTTAAAAGCTGAGGTTTATCCATGGAAGGCATAACAAAGCTTGGCGAGGCTGCAATTTCGGTTGAACGATAATATTCCGCATGGTTAAGCGGAGTTTCTACAATTCTGACAGCCTGCGCTTGAACAACATAGGTCTTGCCCTCCTGTAACAGAGGCCGGTTTGTTTGCTCTTCTAATGGTTTGAGAATGATGTCACTGCCAGCCTTAAATTGGCCAAAGGAATTCTCCACCTCAACACCATTCTCGTCCTGGATCGCCACGAGATAATGTGTTGCCGTTGGGTCAGTGCCCGTTATATCCACCCTCACATAGCCGTCCCCATTGTAGACCGCAGAAACAGCTTGTGGTTTCTGAGGAAGCAATGGATTTGTGAAGGTGAAGGTGGATGAGGTAATCTTTTTACTCATCCCGCCTTGATGGTTCACAAGCATGGCAACAACATGATAGTCCCCTTGAGGAAAGGACTCGGGAAGTGTGAACACATGAGAGCCGGATTCAATTTGATTCAGCTCCAGGTTGCCAATACTAATTAGTGATGAAGTGTCTTGAATGTTCGCGGATTCGATGGTTTGCATGACGGACGGGTCTTTTGTGACATAGACATTCAGTGCACCCGAATATTGGCCTTCTTTATCCGTGGTCCAGGAAACGCTGATATCACGGCTTGAAGTTTCGCTGTGAGACGCGCTAATCCCTGTAAGCTCAGGCATATAATCAACACTGTTCACTTCAAAGTTATCGATATAAACCTCAGGTGTTGCAACGGAAATGGACCAGTTTCCAGGAACAATAAGGGATGGGTCAGTAATAGAAATGTACAGATAATTAACGCCATCCAAGGATTGAACAAGATAGTTTCCATTGCCGTTATGATCATCTTCAACCATTGTCAATGGGATGCCATCCGGATTGGTGACCATAATTTCTGATGCAGAAGGTTTGACAAATCCGCGAAGCGGAATTTCAAAGAGGAGCGAATCCTTCGTTGTTGGACTAACCTCTTTGGTAATACCATTACCCGCTCGGGTTGCAGCCACTGCCTTTGTAGGGAGTCTTCTCATATTCGATCCATATATCGTGGTGGTTGGCACAAGGTTGCCGCTTTCGTCCAGCGCTTCCGCGTGGACATAGTGAACAGCCTTTCCTCTTGAAGACAGATCGATGGATCCGCCAAAGCTGAGGTCCCCGTTCCAATAATAGATAAAGCCAAGCTTTATCCCAATGACCTTGAAGTTTGCGCCAACAAAGTCAGATGAAACAGCTGCCTCAACTCCTGCCAGCTCCTTGCCCCCCACAAACGGGATGGAGTCTGGAATGAACAGCCCCGCGTAAACATACCCGTAAAAATAATCCTCCGTGATTTTTATCGTTATCCCACCGCGAATGGCTCCGGCGTGAATGCTGATGTCGCCAAAGGCATTAAGCTGAAAGGGCGATATCCATTGCACATTCATGCCCGCCCGGATATTCAAAAGCCTTCCCTCTTCGTCCTTTGCCAGCCGGCCAGTACCCTCAATGGCAAGACCGGACAGCTTTGCCTCCAGCTTAAAGTCGCCTACAATAATGGCATTAATTAAGAGCCTTGTTTGGAGATGGATGGTAAGCGGCGGAAGCTCGCCGGCCGGGTCTCCGGCAACGGTGTCTGCAAGGTTGGAGATCCCTCCGCCAAGACCGGTGATAAATACATAAGGGGCAACCACAGGAATTTTCATTGTGGATGGCGCCAAAAAGAAGGTGAGCTTATCGAGCATCATTTTGGGAACCTCGTTAATCGGAACCTTTTTCAGCGCCAAGGACCCTTCTACTTCCAGCATGGTTATGGAAACACCGGCATTAATGCTATATATATCTTCAATGGTATTAATGGTGATTTCGGCCTTCACACCTGCTTCGTTTCCGACTAACGGTCCTAGAATATCCTTCGGCAGCTCAACGGACAACGTTGTGTTAATGCCGCGGAAGCCGATATCGTTCCCGTCACTTCCATACAGCACATCTTCAACGTTTGCCGTTAATGATCCTTTATAGTCATAATGCTCCTCACCCTTGGATGGGTCAGCAGCTTTTAGCGGCATGGAAATCCTTCCGCCAAAGCTGATTCCAAAATCATCCTTATCCCGGGTCATCACACCATATTTAATATTGATCAGAAAACCCGCAATATTCTGCAGCATAGAACCGGCATCGCCAAGCTGAAGCTCAAAAGCCTGAGCCTCCTTCTCGGAAACAGCCTCCCGGTTCAGGCTGAATTTGGTTCCATTCTTGGCTTCAAAATACCACTTATTATGCCAAATATTAATGGAGTTAATCACTTTAATGGTGCCATCGCCTTCCAGCTTTGCACCATTGCTGTCCACTGTCATCTTCAAGGCCTGGTTGCTGTCATAGGTGAGGATATTGTTGATGGTAATGTCGCCATCGGCTCTGCTGGCCGAGTAATACTTCTCTTTACCCGTATCCATCAGCCTGATTTTCCCGCGCAGGGTCAACAGAATTTCTGTTTTATCTTCTTCGAATGTGATGCCCTTGTTAAGAATACCGTCTTTATTAACGCCGCCGGATACAAATTTTTTCATTGCATCTTCGTTTGCAAAACTAATATAGTCATACAGCTGTCTGTTGTTAGCAGCGTTTGTAAACCGGACCAGCGAAACAATACCGTAGCTTGCACTTCTATCCGCTGCGTTATTGGTAACATCCAAGGTAGCGGCTGCTTTCACTTTTGTGCCAAAGGCATCGATCAGCTGTTGATTTGTAAATCTGAATTCAATGTCATATTTGCCAACTGCCATGGTTTGGTTCGTTGAAAATGCAAGGGTTTGACCTTCTTCAATGAAGCTTATTTTTCTTTTGTCAATCAAAACAGCCTCACCGCTTGCTGATGAAACAAGATAAAGACTCCAGCCGTTACTTCCCGAAAGGGCCCCGGCCAAAACCTTCATATCGCCAGAAACGGTGATATTCTTGTCGCCTTCATAATAAACGGACGCGGGGAAAATATGCTTCATGGAGACTTCCGGAAGCTTTCCTTCCACTGCAGGAATCAGAATGTTCGTATTGGCACTATAATCCACTACCTTATGGGTGCTGGAATCAATAATTTCTGTGGCGTTTAAGGAAACGACCATCCGTTTGGATGTAATCATGGACTGAGTCTCTGCAATAATCTCCACATTGGGAATATCAAATACCGTTCCAATGTTAAGACCGCCCGAAATCTTCACCGTGTATTCCCGTGTTTTCGTTGCTGCAAAAACCAGCCCCTCATCGAGGCTAAGCCTCACAATGGGCTCCAGGAGCTCTCTTGCTCCCGAAACACTGTTGTCAATGGTTACCGTTGCTTTAAAAGTCCCGTTGTTTTCATATGCTTTTTTGTCGGCAGCCAAGAGAACATTTTCGGTTTGGATACCAATCGAAACATGCTCCTTTTGTGTTTGCTCCGAGAAGTTGCCGATCCCATAGAGCATCTCGGAAATTCTGCCTTCACCTGGTCCAATTGATTTTTCGTTCCAATAATAAGCCGTTGCCGTGTCGGGAACCAAATATTTGTTGGAATAATTGGTAAAGTCAACACTGGGGTTTGGCGTATAATCGTATCGTGTGTTTGCAAGATTCACCCAGTGACCCACAATCACCTTATCCACGTTTACGTCTTTGTTGCCGCTCCAGCCGGACAAAAGGGCATACGCCATTTTGTCCGAAGCGGAAAGAGAATCCACATATCTGATTTGCTGGGGAAGGTTTGTACCGCTATATTCCGTTTCAACGATTGTGGGTTGTGTTGGATCAACCAACACATAAGGGGAATCAATTGCTGAACCCAGTGCATTATCCAGAAGAAGACGAATCCCAACCGTTCCGGCTTTGGCATTGTTATTCTTCACATCATAGGAAATACCAATGTTTCCAGCCCTCGAGTTGTTAGGATCAATGGAGATGGACACCTTCTGCGTAATGGTGTAACCCTTGATATCCCAATCAATGGTTAACAGCCTGTTCTGCTCTGAAACCACCGGCTCATGAAGCTTGGTATCGATCCCAAACCAGCCGTATTCCTGACCGAAAATATAATCCTTGCCGTCAATGCGAACGGTGGTAAAAGATGTGCCATTGCTCCTTGCCGTATCCTCCCGATAAAGCAGCGGAATATTGTTGTCGAAGGCCTTTTGCGGATGACCGTCCGTGGTTTCAATTGAAAAACCACCCGTTCTAGAATTTATAGAATACTTCATAAACTCGTTCGCAATGGAATAATCCGCACTGCTGGCATTTGCACGAACAGGGAAACTTGCAAAAGTGAATAGCATAGATAGAAATAGAATTGCAGCTATGCTGCGTTTCATTGTTCTATGAATCGTCATTGCCTATTTCCCTCCTTGATTCGAAACATATACAGAAATGTTGAAATAGTCGCGTTTATCCGTTTGGATATATACGGTGTACCAACCGTTCGGGACATTTTCAATGGTATACACTCCGTTTTTCTCCCGAAGCACCGTTCCTTTTGTTTTCATCTGACCTTGTGTTAAAATCCCTTTTTCATAACGTGCATACGAGATTCCGGAAAAGTTCTTCAGCGAAATTTCAACCTTGTTTCCAAGAACGGTTGCAGTATTGGAGCTGTCCGGCATCACTCCGTTAACAAGGGCTATGGTGTCATAAAGCCCCACAAGGCGAACGGTTCGGCGAAGGGTGGTTTGATTTCCGGCATCATCTCTTACTGTATAGTCGATATAGTACGGATTGGAGCGGACAAATTCATTGGCTGAGATGCTGTCAGGGTTAAACACCCTCCCGCCTGCCCCGTAGTTTATGGTGACCCGGTTTGTCAGATCAACATTATCACCGGCAACCGAGTCCCACGCCTCGAAGTCCAGAAGCTTTGACTTGTCATAGGCAATGGAGGCATCCTTGTTAGGCGTCATTCCTTCGATGAAGATCAGCTCTTCGCCGTTTTTAAGCTTTAACACAGGAGGCGTTTTGTCGATTAGTCCGATGTTCACACCATACGAGGTATAGGCCCCTGTTCTTCCTTCAAGGTTAAAATTGTAAAGTCCGTTTTCCCGGTAGTTCATGGACTTCTCTTGTTCCCAAGGATCGTTTCCGCCCACGAACCTGGCGTCTTTGTCCGTGATGACGGTGACATTCACATTCTGGTTCGTTGCCGGGTTTTTGTCGATTCCCACAACATATCCTTTTTCTTTTCCGGATGTATCCTCACCAACAATAATCTTGTTATGATGCTCCTTTTCTACCCATTCGCCGCTTTGGTTTTGCTCCAGATATTTATAGGTCCAACGAACCTCCCTAACGGCCGGTGTTCCAACTTCAATGCCTTCAACCGTCAGAAGAATCTTTTGCGTGATGCCTGCCGGGTCCCGAACCAGAAAGACATGCTCCCCGTTGGTGTTTACGTTGATCACCGTATTTTTATAGGACCCAACGCCATTTTCGTCCTTTACCTCCGTTAAAAGTGCATGCTCATATCCACGATAAGACACGGTAAGGTCTGTCAGCTTTCGGAGAATGTCCAACGGAACACCGTCAGCGTCACGGATTTGGTCAAATGTGACATTCACGCTCAGCTTATCTTCTGCTAATGCTGCAAGTGCTTCGATCCGCGGCGGCGTGGATACAATATTCGAAATGGTAATCACCTCATGTCCCTGGTTGCCATAGTCGTCAACAAAGAACATGGTCACTGTGCCATTCTTTCTAAAACGGACAGCCTTTGTGCCGGGAATATGCACGATATCGTTGGCAGTCAGGCTTCCGGTTGGCTCTACACCGGTGACTGTTATGGTTTTGATATCCTTGCTAAACTGTGTCAGCTCCACATTCACGCTTTGCGCAGTAAGTGTGGTTGGAAGCGTGCTGTACGTCTTTGCGGTTGCCGTTGGCGCCGTTTTGTTAATGTTTGAAACGGTGATTGGAGTCGTCCAACGGTTGCCGGCATTGTCATAGGCTGTCACATAATAAATGCCTGAGCTGTCAAGCTCCACGACATATTCATTTTCAAGGGGCTCACCCTTGAACGGGTACACCACATCGCCCTTCTTCACCTCGGCAAATGCGATTTCACCTGAATCATCCGATAACGTGATGGTCGCGAAGATGTTTTGGTTGGTCCTGGATGTGTTCGATAACACATAGGAGGTTTGACCGGCTGTGTTGTCAAATTGGTCATAGCTAACCTTATGAGAGCCTGTGTTTCCCGCTTGATCCTTGAACTCAAAGGTGAAGGTGTTCACCTCTTGAGTCAGAATCCTTGAGAGTGCCGCGTTGTTGTTTGTCATAGAAAGAGTTTTTCCGCCGCCGGTAAACTTGAGCGTGGCCATAACCCTTCTATAGGCTTTTCCTTCCTTGATGGGAACCCAATCTCCCAGATAGTTTTCATAGCTGTATTCAACCGTGTAATGTTTGTCCAGCTCGATTGGCGTTTTATCCATGTTTGAAACGGTGACGGGTTCAACGGTTACCATGCCTGCTTTGTTGGTCACCTTGAAATATACCGTCGCATTGTTCTCGAAGGTTTCGGTATGGGAAACCATAGAGTCAACCGGGCTAAAGCTGATGCCGTCATACGAACGTTCAAAGGACAGGATTCCGCTTTCCGGGTCAGATATGGCCAGTTTTGCCAACACATTCTGGTTGGTTAACTCCGTATTCGAATAGTCCACCTTTACAACAGGAGCCGTTTCGTCAACGACTGTAATGGCAGCATACTCCCCTTCCATCCGGTCCGCTTCCATCCCTTCTGTGGTGTATGCCTCGAAATAAACGGATTTGGTCACGGTGCCATCCCTTAGCGCGTTAAAAACAAGCTTGGAATACGCTGTTCTTCCTTCTACCTCTGTAAATGAAGGCTCAGGAACACTCAGCTCTGTATGCAGCTCTAATCCGGAATACGCTGCGTTTTCAACAAAGAAATATTGCCCCGAATACGCTGGATTGGGAACGACAACATAATAAAGCGTGTCGTCTTGGTTATAGGATATAAACCTTCCGTTTTGGATGGTTTGACCATTTTTCTCTACATGCCCCGTAATGTCGAAGCCTGTAACAAACTCAACATCCGGTGTGAATTGTAAAACCTTATCCCTTCCAACCTCGTCCTGAACATAGAGACTGATGGGATTATTGTTCTGAACAACAACATCATAGACCATGCCATAATCAGCGGATGTTGTTAACAGTCCGGTATGAAGAAGGTTCGACCTTGCCATATCCCCCACAACATCACCCTCTACAGGCGCGTAAGGCATTACGGTTACAGGGACGTTAAAATAAACGGAAGCCGTTGCGGTGGTTTTGGTTGTTGTAGGGTTTGCGCTAACCCTTACAATGGATGCTTGGGCATCAACCAGCTCCAGCTTGGAGTCAAAGAATACTTTTTCCGTCACATTTCCGGATGTGTCAACAGCCTTGATCCCAATTGCATAGGTGCCGCTAAGCCCCTTCAGATTGATGGTATAGGTTTTCTGTAGGTTCCCTTCGCCATCAACGACTGCCGGACTGCTGTGCACGTCCACAGATGGGCTTGAACGGAACAACGCATAGTCGGCCTCTGTTAGAATATGGTTTTGTTCGGGGTCCTTAATCAGTGCGAATGAAACGGTTGAGTCACTTTTGTCCGAAACATCAACAGTGATCGTACCATCCTGCCTTGCTCCTTTTGCCACGATTTCACTTGTTGCAAGGGCAGATGGAGCCGCTTTGTCAATGTTAGAAACGGAAACCGGAACCAAAACACGATTTCCAAGCTCATCGGACAGGATGAGATTTGTTGTTATGTTTTCGCTGATCGTTACTGTGAATCCGCCGTTGGTATAGGGAGAAACCGTGATTATGTCTGCATCCTTTGGCTCCACTGTCAGCTTGCTGATTCCTGTACCCGCATCATACGCTGCTATTCTGGCTGTCACGGATGCGTTTGTTGGCTGAATGGTGCTATAGTCCGGCAATTCAAAGGTTGGTGCTTGGCTATCATAAAGAATGGTGACCGGTCTTGCTTCTGTCAGAAACTCAGGTTTTTCATCAGCAGGATAATTGATAAGCCCGAACTGAAGATAGATGGTGTTGACACCCTCTTGAAGCGGCACAGGTGTGTCGAGTGTGAAGAGATAATATCCGCCAAAGTTATTGCCCGCTGTAAACGTAGGCACTAAAACGCCGTTATCTGTGGGCATACCGTCCGTTGTTGCATAATAGACCGGGTTTTGATATTTCTTCGTGCTATCAATCGTCCATGATTTATGCGGTTCACTCAAAATAGCTGAGACCTTATAGGTTCCATCCGTTGTTGTCCCCATTCCGTTTAACGTCTTGGGTTGGGTATGCTTTAATTCATCAATCTTCGCTGGTCCTGACCTCATGCCAAAATAGGGAGAAACCTTTTTTCTTTCTCTGCCATGCGGGTCTTGTGCAACAACAACAATGCTGTACGCACCTGACGGAAGCCCTGTCATGGTCAAGGTTTGATTAACCTCTGCTATGTTTTCACTGTTAGGTGTCAGAGTCAAAGGATAGTTTGGCGTATCCTCGATTCTAATATCTGTGTCTGGCCTGGATAAATAGTAAAATGCACTTGCAATTCCGCTGTCATCTGTCACCTTTACAGTAAATTGATGGGATGATTTAAAAAGATCATGCTGACTTCCGACGGTATAGCTGATTTCGGGGTACTCGGAGTCAAAATAATATACTCTTGAAAAATCGGCAGTGTTTCCAGATGGTTTATCTGTAACCGTATATTCAAGGATGTATCTTTCGTGCATCGTGATGATTCTTCCATTAGCAGCATTACGCTGTGAAGCATCACCAACATCTTGTCCACTATAAACCCGTAGGTTTTGTGTAAAGGTGGGCGACCAGGTATTGCTGGGATGGGCAATCCATCTATAGCTTGTTTCAAGGTTTGGATCACTTGTGTCGAAACGGATATCAAACCGTGGCTTTGGAAGGCTGAAATCCTCCGTAATAAGGGTGTCGGCAACATTTCCATTGAAAATCTGCACAGGTCTTTTATAGTATCTTGACGCTTGTTCGTTTCTTGAATCGTTGCCAAGTGAGTCTACGGTGAAATAATAGAGCGTTCCGTCAAAGTTCTCACCCTTTGGAATGGATAACATAGCCGTTGCGCTGTCACCTTCTGAGTCTACAAATGCCCACATTCCTTGAGTGGAAGCGATCTCTCCTGATACAGGCTCAATTTGATCGATTGGAGTATCAGATGGCGCCGCTGCTCCGTTTATAAAGGTATAATACGTCCTTGACCAGCCGTTATTGCTTTGTTGCAGGTCATTCATTTCGAAACGATAGTCATTTCTTTTGCGAAGCTGCGCATCCTGCGGTTGTACCGTTTCGTGAATGGTCACTCGCGGCGCCAGGCTATCGATTTTGATATGTTCAATCTCTGCGTATCCGGCATCTCCGCCCAGCGGATTGTCAGCTTTATCCCATCCATAAAGCCGAAGCTTAAATTCGCCTTCTGTCGGATCGATGGGACTGAGCTTTATGCTAACTCCGTTTAACACTTGCGTGTTAATAGGTGCAGTCACCGTTGTTCTGTTTCCTGTACCGTCAAAGTTTTTAATTCTTGTCATTGCAGGTTCATAGGAATCATTGGTTTTCTTGTACAGCTCATATTTAAAATAGTTTTGATTCGAGGTGGTGTGGGCGACATTCCCCTCCGGATAGAGGGTTTCGCTTGAAACCATATAAAACTCATGCAGCTTTCTGATATTGTTTTGAATGGAATTTGCCCCCACAAGGTCATTTCCATTCGCGTCGGTCACTCTTATGGTTGGGGTTTTGGTGTCCACTTTGTGAGTTGAAAAATAAAAGCTTTGGGAGGTTGCGGATTCTGGCGTTGGATTTTCCAATTGATAGGCCTGCGCCCGCCCATTTTTCATTAAATGGGTAGACACGTTGTTAAGCTGCAGTCTTACACCCTCGCTTTCAACTGCGCTGACATCCATCGGCACTTTTCCCGTAAACTGAAGCTTGCCGTTTGGTTTTCCGTCATTGCCTTGCAGCTTGGTCATGGTAAGGTTAGCAAGGGGTGTTTCCGTGCTGTTTCCAAGATACAGCACAGGGGTTGCTTGAAGGTTTGTGATGAGCTCCGTCTTCACTTCCTGCGTCATGCTTTTTTTATGTATGGAAACCGCCTCGGCTGTGATCGTAATATCTGTAAATTTACGGTTTACATATTTATTGTCCGTGCTGGGCGAATAGGTAATCGTCTGGCTGATATCGGGGTTTCCAAGGTCATAGATGCTGCGATAAAACGTATACGTTACATCCTTATAATAGTAATCCTCTTGCCCTACCTTTGTTGTTAAATAGGTTTTAACTTCGGGGTTTCCTGAGGTTGTATGGGCGAAGGTTCCCCCAAGGCTTTCAGCATGGGTAGACTGGGCAAGCAGCGCCACCCTGTAGGTTAGCGAAATTTCTGCTTTGTCCTGTGCAACCATTTGATCGTAAAGCTTCTTGCGGTCAATATCCAACTGAAACGTTTTTGTTTTGGTTGGCTCCTGGAAGGTTAGCCAATCCCTGCCTACCGCGTCGTCCGAAACGCTATAGCTGAAAACCGGAGCATCCTCATATTGCATAATGTCATAGTGACCATATTGATCCCTGACATATTTGTTCCATTGTGCGCTTTCAGAGCCTGACGAATTGGCATCCAGATAAAACTCTCCCCCAAGCGCATCAACATAACCCATATCTGTGAATTTTCTTTTGGTTACGTCCGAAATATCACGGTAAAGTCTGCCGCGATCTTTTGTCCATGTGTCCAGTCGAATGGTCTTCGCCTGTGTCGGATTTGTATTCCCCTCCAGATAAGGAAGCCACAGAACCACAGACTCTCCGTACCAGTCGTCGCTGCCCACCAGCCAAAAAACCAATTCATTCATTCTCCAGGGTGGTATATTTTGCATTTTAAATGTACGTTGTGATTCAGACCAAGCTGCAGCGCCGCCAAGGTTTGCTACATGATCAGAGTTTGTTCCCGATTCATAGGTGCTTACGCCCATGTAAATATCATCGCCTGTTCCGCCGTCGCCGTTTCCTCCTGTTTTCACCCCAAACACATACGTGTACTCTGTTGCCACATTCGCATAAACAGGCGCTACTGATATTAGAAGCGAAAGGACTAGCATCAAGCTTACAATCTTCTTCATAAAAGTACCTCCTCGTATAGTCGCGATCTAATCTTTATTGAAAATAGTTGCTATATATTTTGAGCTAAGGCCAATGGCTGTTAGCTCTTCTTTCATTTCAGGTGTCTGTTCGATTCTTCTGTTAGGGACATATAGCGCCACGCCGTTGCGATTTTTATAGCCTGCCGAATTTCTTACTTCGAATGCAAGCGCTTGGGCTGCAGCAGTGATCTCTGATGATTCGCCCATGATATCAATCAGATCATATTGGTCAAATATCCCCTCGTTTTTACCTAATAGCTCGGAGTGGTTCGCAAGCTCTGTCAGTGGAGAATCGAATGCTGCCACTTCGATTGCCTGAACCAGTGATTCAGCCTGCGAAAGCTTCATCATTGACATTGTTGTTGCCCTATTACCTTCAAGCCCCGAATGAAGGGTAAAGGAATCTAACATTAACCGCCCCACTCTTTCCGTGCTAATTCGTGGATTTCGCTCCATCGCACCGATCCAGGTCGTATAATACAGCCCTGCTGCAGGGGTTGCATCCTCAGAAGCGATGAGATAGCTGCCATGGTTCCTAAGAGCATAGGCCGTTTCCACTGTGCCCATCAGACATGCATCAAAGACGATTAAGTCGAAATACAGCTCCGATGCACCGATTGCCTCGGAAAGCTCCGAAACCTTCATGGTTTTTCGTCCGTTTAGCTCGTCTGCCCCAAATCCGCCCATCGTACCATACCCGTGGTCCCATAAAATCAATATGTATCGCTCACTCGGTGCAGCGGCTTTGCCCCAAACGAGAAAATCCCTCAGTGTTGCAGGGTCTGATGCGGCGGTTTGGATAAGGCCTTCGTGCTTTTTAAGCTGGCCACCGCTAACCTCAAAACGTTCTGCTGCTCCATTCGTCATATATGTATTGTGATAGTTGAGCGTTCCACCTGTTTGAATCAGGATTTTTGTATGTTTGCTTGGCTGGCCGCGAAGTATTTCTTCCAGGTCAGCCGTTAGCCGGCCCTGCTGTGATTCAAGGTCAGAACCCACGGCATAGATTAAAACCGTCGAAGACTCCACCTGTTTATCCTGCTCCCAGAGCGACCTTGCCTCGTTTAAGCCCTGTGTTGTAAAAATACCTGCTTCACTATGGATTTGGCCTAGTGTCGCAAGCTGGTTTTTGGGTCTTGTGTTTAACACATAGCTGCTTATTCTGGCAAGAGTGCCCCGGTTGAATTCGGCTCCTTCTGTAAGGTCTATTCCTAAAACCCTCGAGGCAAAAGCTACAGCGGTTTCATAGGTGAAGTCGCCCTTTGACTCGGAATATCCCAAAACCCGTAAAACCATTGCACAATATTGGGTAAGAGAGGTTGGCTGCTCACCGCCAAAATGATTTTCATTGATTCCGTTCACTACACCCTGTGCATAGGCATACGACACATAGGGACCTTCCCAGCCAGTATCGAGAAATGGATTACTGTAGGTGCTTTTCAGGAGTTCTTCTTCCTTCCCCCACAGACGAAGCATCATCACAAGGGATTCTGCCCGGGTAGGCACCCTCGAAAGCTCGTATCCATTCTCCGTTCCACTGAACAATCCCAAGCGGTTTAGCGCTTCAGCATAGCTTGAGCCTTGTGCTGCTGCCAATGGAGATGCTGCAAAAAGAAGAAGCAACAAAAAGATTGCCATTCGGATATATTTCATCAAATTCCGACCTTTCAAGCTGCATATTTGCTCTTCTATTAGCGGATTTTATCCTATCCCGTTACTGTATCATGGCGGATTAGCCCCTGTGAGAAAGTTAAAGAAATCTTTAAGTTCACACGTGCAGCTAAAATTTGGTATCCAACGCTAATAGGAGCCGTGCTTCGTGTAGCTCGAAGCACGGCTCCTTAATTGAAAGAGCTGCAGGCGCCCGGAAGGGCTGATGGTTACTCATTCCCGCGTATATTTTCATTCCAGTAATAGCTGTCCGGCAAGTACCGCTCTCCAAAAATTTTGGTTCCCACACGAATAATTGTTGCGCCCTCTTCAATGGCTGCCTCGAAATCGCCGGACATTCCCATGGAAAGCTCATCCGTCCCCACATGCGGGATGTCCTTCTCCCGGATTTGATCCCGTATGGATTTCAGCAGCCGAAAGCATTGCCGTGTCTCCTCAGGCGTTCCCTTCCACTTCCCGATTGTCATCAGTCCCTTAATCCTGATCCTCTCCAGCGCCGCTAATTGCTCCACCAGCTCCAGAGCGGATTCGGGCGGAACTCCGAATTTACTCTCCTCGTAAGACGTATTGACCTGCACCAGAATGTCCATGGTTTTGTTTTCCTTCAGAAGCTGCTGGTTCAGAGCCTGTCCCAATTTCAACCGGTCAACAGAATGAATGAGCGTCACATATTTGGCTACATCCTTCACCTTATTCGTCTGCAAATGACCGATGAAATGCCATTCTACCCGGTTGTATTGCTGCATCAGCGGGAATTTGTCCCGGAGCTCCTGGGCTTTATTTTCCCCGAACAGCACCTCCCCGGCCTGCATCGCCATTTGCAGCTTTTCCAGCGTTACCGTTTTGGTGGCGAGCAGCAGCTTCACATCCTCCAGCCGACGCCCCGACCTGGCACAGGCCGCTTCCATGTGCTCTCTGACCCTTTTGAGATTTTCCTCCACAAAATGGTTCATCATTCCCGGTCTCCTTCCTCTACATCTCTGTAAAGGTTAGTTTAACAAGGTATGGACCGTTTAGGTACATCCATAACTGGGCAATTAGAGCCGTCCATATGCTCATTTATCTTACACTTGAAAACCATTTGTCTAGTAATATAATCAAATTATAACAATATTTATAGCAGCCAATATCGGAGGCATGTTAAATGAACTTTGTAAACCCACCAGCAGAATCACCTCAACATATGACTCATAAAATCTTTTACAGCCACCTATTACATCACGTAATCGGCTATAACATCTATCTTCCGCCGGGGTACACAGACTGCGGCGAAACCTATCCCGTTGTGTACCACATCCACGGTTGGACGGGCAACGAGTCCTCCGAGATCTGGCCGCTGGAGGAGGTCTGCAAAAACAGACGGGCCATTACTGTTTTTATCAACGCGATTTCGTCGGAAGAGAATTATTTCGATGCCTTATTGCAAATTGAATCCATCCTTATTACGGAATTGATCCCCCATATCGATAGTCAGTACCGAACAGACACCACCCGGGAGAACAGAATGCTGTCCGGGTTTTCGATGGGCGGCAACATGGCGTTTTATTATGCCGTTAAGCACCCCGGGCTGTTTGGTTCCGTAACCGCATACGCGGGAACCTATCACCATCTCTATTTTAAAGAATACCGGACTGTGGGGGTAACACCGGAGAAAGTCATCGGGGTATACGAGGATATGTTGAGAGAAGAATGGTATTTGGAGGAAAACAATATTTTATGCTTGGTACGGCAAAATGCGGAGCAAATCCGCGGCAAACTAAACATTGATATTCATATCGGGACAGCTGACATTTTATTTTGCGATAATGAAATATTACATTTATATATGGATTCGTTGAATATCCCGCATGAGTACAGGAAATTCGAGGAGATTGGCCACGACCTGGGGAAAATAGTGTAGCACTGCAAAGTTGATAAAGAGGCATATCATGTGATATACCCCTTTATCCATCTTATTGCATCTATTTAAACTGGAACCAAGTTAAATTTGCAACTGTGGTTGAATCTGACTTCACAAAAGTAACATATACCGTATGGGTTCCTACAGCTGTCCCGGCATTAAGCGGGATATTCTTGAGTGACCATGTCTGCCATCCGCCTGTGCTTTCTGCCGTCCAATAACCCAACATAGTGCCTGTAGGGCTGTCCAGGTGAAATTCTATCCTTCCGCCGGAATTAGCGGAGGCAACCTTCAAATCAATACTTGTTTTAGCTGTACTGCCAAAGTCTACATTCTTAAACGCGATATAGTCACCATTACTCCCTCCGCCAACATCCAGCCCGCCATCCGTGCATGCCTCATAGGAAATAACACCAGAACTCAGATTATAGCCTTCCGCTTCAAATTTCAATGTGTTGAACTTTGGAGCTGCAGCATAGCTGTTCGTATCTGTGATTTGCAATTCTGCCAATGTCGTTGCCGCAACTCCACCGACGCGAACATTGTTTATTGTAACTCCGGAGACAGTAGAGGTGTCACTCCACCCCTTCATTATGGAAACTTCACCTAAAGCGCGTAAATTGATATTATTGTAGACCACATTTTTGATCGGACCGCTTTTTGCAGAAAGATCAAACCACCTGGAGTGAACACCGGATCTTGGCCAGAAGCCTTCTACATCTATATTGTCAAAAATGATGTTTTGAGCTGCCGGAGTCCCATAAAGATGACCCACCGCTACAGCGCGCCAGCACCGGTATACATAAGAGTTTTTAACAACGATGCCATCCTGAAGCTGTTTCACTCCATCTCCAACCTTGAATGCTCCACATCTGCTCCAAGCTAAAGCATCATCTACAACGACATTGGACTGGCTTTCAGGACTTCCAGGCCAGTTTGCGGCTATATCCGTAGTTGCTACATCCCATGTCTTAAAGGAGTATGTGTCATCCTCCGATACGGCTACAGTGTGCTTGATGAGTACATTCTGGCTCTCTTGAATGTCGATTGCATCATTTTCATAATCATGTTCATTGTTGTTGAAGTGTTTTGTATTCTGGAAGGTTACATTATTAGATCTTGTAACGATGGTAGCCCAGCCACCGCTGTCTCTTATGGTGATGCCGTCAACCGTGAAGTTGCTGCACTGCAAGGGTACAAGAATATTGTTCAAATAATTGTTTGTATTCCTCATATAATGGCCATTGCCGTCAATCGTTCCCCTGCCGTATATCTTAATATTGTTTGCATTGGTTTCGGTATAAATAAACCATGTTCCATCCTTATTCAGAGAATTCTTATGAAAATGGGTCGTGTAATCGTTTGGATTTCCTGAACCCCTTATAACCGAACCACCCTCCAAATAAACCGAAACATTACTTTTTAACACAAGGTTTCCGCACTTATAAACTCCGGCTGGAACGTATACGATACCGCCACCAGCTGCGTTAGCCGCATTGATGGCATTTTGTATGGCAGTTGTAGCCATAGCGTTCCCGGTACTGTCGGCACCGTATTGAGTTTTAACATTGTATATGCCTGTACCGGATGAAGCCGGAACATTGGTTTCAAGCGCATCTGCCGCAATAACCAGATCCTTCAGGTTATTGATTTTAACGATCAGATATTGTGGTGATGAAAGTGTAAAGGTAAGTGTATTGCCGCTCTTCGTTGCCGTGATTCCCAAAGCCAGGGGAGAAATTCGATATGTATTGATTGGTTCGCTTGCTGTTATGGTGATTGTAGTCGTCCCTGAAAAAGAGAAATTACAATAGTTATAGTTTACAAATACCTCCGAAGTGTCGATGACCGGTATATTCGTAGAGTCTGCTGTTACCGTGTATTGACTGGTCGTGGTATAGCTCGACGGTAATGGATAGCTTACAATGGTAGCCGCGCTTGCTGTCAAAGGAACGACAGTTAACAGACTGGCCAGCATACAAATCATTAAGCTTAATAGTTTTAACCTTTTCAACATAAATAAACCCTCTTTCGTAGTTTTTTAGAAAACACTCTGTCATCAGTGAATAATGATTCACCAGCGATGCTCTATCACTCCCTTTCATAAAGTCGATATATTCCTGTCTGCGCTATTTGCACTTGGAAAATATCGCACTTTGTCATCTATGAAAATCACAAAAAAGGGCTAAATTTGCACTTTTTCGCCTCAAATTTAGCCTTTTTTTGCTCCAAAACCACTACATATAGGGGTCAAACCGTCTTGTTTACCCTTTGAGCCACTGTTTATCATCGTTATTATGGAATATAAATACATATTATGGGTTTATAAGTATAATGATAGCACTTACAATGTAAATATCAAGTAAAATGTGAAATGGGTAGGCGGAAATTTGAAATGCAAGGTATTAGCCGGTTTGTTTGTTCACGTCCTTCCACAAAAAGCAGATCCTTCAACTCTTCCAATTTTTTTCATTATCATGAAAAACTACAACGAAACAAAGGAAGATGGGACTCCTGTGGTATTTTGACTCTGATGGTAATGCTGAAATGGATATGGACTTTGATCATTCAAACGGTGATGGCTCTCATACATTTCCTCTAGGCAGCGATTAACCGCAAAGGCGGTTGCCTCTGTGTTTCAGAGCACCGCCTTTTGAAAATATGTGTAGAGAAAGAGAACGCCGAGGAATGGCGTTCTCTTCTGTAGTCCCTTCCATCAGTTGTAAACGATGCATAAGTCGCAGAACACAGATAATTCAGCACTTCTAGGTATCGGCTCGACGTAGTCCTATTACGCACTCCACCTGTGTGGAGTACTCAATGTGATCAAATCTTATACCATGTGCCCTCATCCAATGACTGTGGAATACCAATTGCCTTCAAGAAGAGTTTTCAGAAAAAACTTCGATAAGCAAAAAAAGGCCCACCCGTGACGGGTGGGTTTTATTGATAATTTCTCTGGTACTTCCCCTTGGTATCACAACTTGTTTGTTCTTTTCGCTCGGGAGCTTGCTTGCCTGGCCCTTGTTTGGCCCCGTTCTTACAAACGGGCGACAGTCCTTGAATACGTTGTTTTTTTCCAATGTAACCTTCTAGCTACTTACGCGATCTAATGTATGTAACGTTACGAATATTCTAATACTGTTATTCAAGAAAGCAGGTGAACCCTTGCATACAGATCCTATTGTCGTCAAAGCCAAAACCGGGGATCCTGAAGCATTCATGCAGTTGATGCAAGAGATAGAGCTACCGTTATATAGAACTGCACGGTCTATCGTCAACAAAGACGAAGATTGTGCAGATGCCCTGCAGGAGACGATGCTTAAAGCCTTTAAGTCGATCCATACACTCAGAGAGCCCGCTTATTTCAAAACGTGGATCTTTCGGATTCTGATTAATGAATGTAACAAAATGGTCAAAAGCAGTTCAAGAGCCCTCCCTTACGGAGAGCTTCCCGACGTCCCCTCCCTTTCCAAGGATTATGAGAAAATTGAATTATGGGATGCTGTTCAACATCTTGAGGAAAACCTACGGATTGTCATTCTCCTTCATTACTTACAGGACATGCCGATCAGTCAAATTTCCGATATTCTCAAAATTTCTACAATAGCCGTGAAGACCCGGCTGCATCGCGCCCGCAAAAAGCTAAAGCATTCATCTCAAATCAATCATGAAATGGAGTTGCGACATGGTGAACACTAAGTTAGAAGAACAATTAAAAAACTGCCAAAGCCTACTTCCCAATCAATTATCGGATATTACTCGCTCCAAGCTGAATGAGACTTACCAAATCATCAGGGAAACCAATAATTCCATCCCCCCCCTTCAGAGAAAGATAAAGGTATCAAGAACTTTTAATAAACGGTGGGGTTCCACTGTAGCCGCTGCAATCCTTGGACTTGCCCTCATTGCTTCCGGCTTTGTATCGCCCGTAATGGCTAATGCACTCAAGCAAATTCCGATTTTGGGACAAATCTATTCATTATGGGGAGAAAACAACGGAGATCCCGGTATTCAACAAGCCGAGGATTTCATCACAAACGTAAACCAAAGCGTGACCCATGGCAATTTGACAATGAATATACCAACGTTGTTATTTGATGGGACCAGAATTCTTATGAACATAACCACTCCTGGAAACACTCTGGCTTCCAAGCCCAATTCGATGCCTTCTGATGCCAATAAAGGGGAGGTGGATACGTTTGAGGTTCTTTATAAAGGCCAACCTCTACTCTGGAATTACGAACATATGGACGGGGAGGCTGCTTCCAGCATAATGGTTGAGGTTCTCAGCACTTATTATAAGCCGCTCACAACAACACAGACTATCCAGTTCCCTGATCAGTTTGACTTGACTGTAAACGTAACATTAAAGGGCTACGATGTCCCGTTCCAATTTGTTCTGCCTGTTACAAGATCAACACCCGTTACCGTTCTAACTTCAGAGGAGACCAAGCATCACGATAACATTAACTTGCAGATTAGTAAGGTGGAAATCACCCCAATCACAACGCAGTTATCCGTTGAGTACAAAACTAAATCGGGCCAAAGCATAGAAGAAATGCTCGCTTCTATCCCTTCGAAATACAAGGGTGCTAACGGGAGCATCATCGCTCTTCAGTATGACATTGTGGATGAACATGGCGTTCAACTGAAGCCCATTGGTTATCACCCTATTAGCGAATCTTATAATATTCGTTTTGAACCGTTCAAGACTCTACCACGTACCATAATCATCAAACCGTACTTAGTTGTATCCCTAGGTGAAACTCCACCTGAGGCTAAAGGACGGGTGGAAGTCAAAGATATGGTCAAGGAATACATCCCTGAGCTAGAGACTGTATTTTCGGTGCAATAGTTCATCTGTAAAAAGGACCTTAATATCTAGGTTTAAATGGGTATGCAAATCTACTAAAGACGAAGCCATAATGGGCTTCGTCTTTTTATTTAATGCTTTAACCCTTGTCTGGACTAACTCAAAGAATGCTTGTAAATTCACATAGTGCTCATTATTTTTATCATTTATAAACGAATCTCGCAGAAGGGTTAAACATTAGCAAAGGGATGGCTGGTCGGTTAGTAACTTCTTATGCTGTTGGTTCCATTGTAGCGGCAATTCCGTTTGCCATGTTTACTGGCAGGTTCAGGCGTCGTCCGCTTCTTCTCACCATCATAGTTGGTTTCTCATTTATCACGACTTTATTCGATTTTTAGCACGAGTTTATTTGTAATAGCAGGAGTTTATTTGTAATAGCAGGAGTTTATGTGTTGGCTACACTACTCCTCACCAACAAAGCTACCGATTCTACATGCACCGTCCACGGGAACATATCCACCGGCTGCGCTTCGACGGTGCGGTAGCCCGCATCCTCCAGGATGCGCAGGTCGCGGGCCAGGGTGGCCGGGTTGCAGCTGACGTAGACGACGCGGCGGGGCTGCATCTTGGCGATGCAGTCCAAGAGGGCCGGGTCGCAGCCCTTGCGCGGCGGGTCGACGACGATGACGTCGGCGCGGATGCCGGACTCGGCCCAGGCCGGGATGACAGTCTCGGCTGCGCCCACGGCAAATTCGGCCTTGTGCTCCAGGCCGTTCAGCTGCGCGTTGCGCCGCGCGTCCTCGATGGCCTCCGGCACGATCTCGACGCCATAGACCCGCTCCGCGTGCTGCGCCAGGAACAGCGAAATGGTGCCGATGCCGCAATAGGCATCAATGACGGTTTCGCCGCCGGAGAGAGCTGCGTATTCCAGTGCCTTGCCGTACAGACGCTCCGTCTGCACCGGGTTCACCTGGTAGAAGGACCGGGCGGAGATGGCGAAGCGCACGTCCCCGATATAATCATAGATATATTCCTCGCCCCACAGCACCTCTGTCCGCGGGCCGAAGATGACGTTGGTTTTGGCCGTGTTGATATTCTGGCAGATGCTCTTGACCCCCGGCAGCTCCCGGCGGATCATCTCCACCAGCTCGCGGCGGCGGGTGAAGTCGTCTCCGTTAGTGACCAGCACCACCATGATGTCTCCCGTGCGGAAGCCCACCTTGACCACCACATGGCGGATCACACCCCGGCCTGTCTCTTCATCATACGCCCGGATGCCCAACTCCCCGCAGAGAGACTTCACCAGACCTACCGCCTGGTCATTCCACTCATGCTGGATGAGGCATTCCTTCATGTCTATAATCCGGTGGCTGCCTTGGGCATAGAAGCCGCCAACCAGTCCGCCCTCTACTTGTCCAAAAGGCACCTGAGCCTTGTTCCGGTAACGCCAAGGATCCTCCATACCGATGGTGGGATGGACCACAATCCCGGAAGAACCCTGCTCTTCTTCGGATGGCTCGTCCCCATTCCCAACCGCCGCTTCCCCTGCTTCCGCTACCTTCAGCTTGCCGATGCGCTCCAGGGCGTCCACCACGATCTTCCGCTTTTGCCGCAGTTGGGCTTCATAGCCCATGTGCTGGAGCTGGCAGCCGCCGCATTCCGTATAAAGCGGGCATGGGGGCTCCTGCCGGTCAGCGCTTCGGCCCGCAACATGCAGCAGCTTGGCGTAGCCGAACTGCTTTTTCACATGCTCCACCCGGACACTAACCCGCTCACCCGGCAGTCCCCCATGCACAAAAAGGGTAAAGCCGTCCGCCGTCCGGCCTACCCCTTCTCCGTCATGTCCGATTCCGATAATCTCCGCGTCCACCACCTGGCCCACGGATAAGGGAGCATCCACAGCTGCAGCCCTTACTGACCGGCCATCCTGCCTGCCATTCGGACGGCCGCTGCCGGCTTGACTGCTGCCGCCGCGGCTGCCGGACGGTCTGCCGCCCGCTTCTGGGCTGCGTTGCCGCCCGTTCTTGCCGTTCTTCTTCATGTAAAGCCTCCGTTATTTGCCTTTATATTTGGAATTGCCGGTTTCGTCCACCAGAATCTGCAGATGGGAGGGCAGCACCGAGAAGGTTCCCGGCAGTGTACCGCCGAATTCCCCGTCCAGATTCAGCTGGGTATAGTCCGGAGACGTAATTTGGATCTGTTTGGATTGGAAATGGATAATATGCGGATCGTTCAGATGCTCTCCCCGCAGGGCAAGTGTCACCACACGGATCATTTCCACCAGATTGCATTTTTTGACCAGAATGATGTCCATTAGTCCGTCGTCAATCGCCGCGTCGGGACAGAGCTTCTCGAAGCCCGCCACCGAATTGGTATTGGAGATGAGGAACACCATTACCTCTTCATGCAGCTCCCGGTCTTCGGATTTCAGGACAATCTCAACAGGGCGAAGGCGTGGCAGCTTCTCCAGCCCTTTCATATAATAAGCCAGCTGGCCCAGCATGGTCTTCAGCCTGCTGGGAACCTCGTAGGTCAGCTCCGTCAAGGAGCCCCCTCCGGCGATATTGATGAAGTACCGCTGATTGGCTTTGCCCAGATCGATCACCCGGGTGGCCCCGTGGATGATGATATCGCAGGCGGCCTCCAGATTCTTCGGAATCGACATGGCACGGGCAAAGTCATTGGTGGTGCCCAAGGGCAGAAGGCCTAACGGCGGCCGGTTCTCCCGTTCAGCCATCCCGTTGATGACCTCATAGAGGGTGCCGTCCCCGCCGGCGGCAATGATGACATCAAATCCGCGTTCAACCGCTTCCGCCGCAGCCAAAGTCGCATCCCCTTCGCCGGTAGTCGCGTGGGTAGAGGTTTCCAATCCTCCCCGCTCCAACCGCTGCAGAATTTCCGGAAGGCGCCGTTTCATTTCCTCCCGCCCTGACGTCGGATTGTAAATCAGTCTTGCACGTTTGGCCATTCTCCACTCACCCGTTATCGCAGAATCAATTCACTTTTGGCCCGCAGCACGGTAAGCACCCGGCCTTCGATCCACCCGGACATCAGGGGATGAGGCAGCAGCGCCCGTCCGTTATAGCTGTAAGCCCAATCTTTCAACCGGGAAGGGATAACCTCCCTGGTAAAATATCCTTCACTCAAAAACAGCGGCGCCACAATCACCCGGTGGCCGGGTTTACGCTTTTGCCAAAGCCGCAGCTTGAAGTTGATCTGGTCCGGCAGGAGCATTGCTGCATCCGCCGCATCGAAGCCTCCCAGCGTCTGCACACGGGACGCCAGTCCCTCCAGAACCTGCCGCCAACGGCCGTGGAAGCCCTTCTCTACAGAACCGTGTCCCACCAGAAGCAAGAGCTCCCGGGACGGGTCTGCGGACAGCTCCCGGACCTTCTCATAGAGTATGCCGGCAATCTCCGGATCATCATCAATCGGGGGGGTAAAATGGATGACTGCCTTCCGTTCGAACGGTACCATATCCGTCGGCAGGGTTGGATGGTCGATGACGCCCAGCGCGTAGCTGATCTCGTCGATATGGGTACTGCCCGAGGAAATAAACAAGGGCACCGCCACAATATCCGTGACGCCCATCTCCTCCAGCATCCGTATACCATCCTGGATCAGGCGCCCCTCGATCAGCTCCAAGAACACCGACACCACCGGAACCTGCGCAGGCAGCCTGACCTGGGCCACCGCATCATCTACCAGGCGGACCCATTCCTTGCTGCGCGATCCGTGGCTAATGACCATTACACCGAACTTGCTCATGTAACAAAGCACCTCCCGGTCATGACATAGCGGACGTACTACCATGCTAGCGGAAGGAATTTTTAAAGTCAAACCGACTAGCGGGAAATCAGGCGAACATGAGAAGAAACGGCTGCTCCGTCCGCTTAAGACGGGACCCGTTTCTTGATCCGGTAAAGAAGCACAGCCTGTTTCCGGCCAGGAAAATCATTCTTAACAGCAGAAAAAAGCTTCTTAGCGAAGCTTCCTTCATCGTTCTCAACACGCCGTATCTGCTCCGCGATGAAGCGGAGCGCTTTCAAAACCGGGCATGAGCCAACCGGAAAAAGTTCACCGGCCGGGGATTATCTGCCCAGCCGTTCTAATGTCATTTTATACCCGTCATTGCCGTAATTCAAGCATCTTTTCACCCGGGAAATGGTGGCCGTGCTGGCCCCGGTCTCCGCTTCAATCTGGTTGTAGGTGCAGCCCTTGCGCAGCATCCGGGCTACTTCAAGCCGCTGGGACAAAGACTGGATCTCGTTGACGGTGCACAGGTCATCAAAAAACACATAGCATTCTTCCATATCCTTCAAGGTAAGAATCGCTTCAAATAATTGCTCGATGGCTTTATCGTTCAGCTTCTTCAGCTGCATCCTCATCATCCCCTGCTCTTCACTGTGGCTTAGATGGATTTCGACGTTCTTTGGCGAATCCCTGCTTTGCGGTTGTAAAATTTCAAAACTGTAAAATTGTTATGCGTCACCGGACTAAACTGAAAAGACAGCACCAACCGGGACATTCGTCTATACCAAACGTTTGCCCATGACATAGATTATAGTAAATTCGCCCCGATAAGTGAAGCCCCCCACCACTTTTGCAGCCAGCTTCGCCCGAACGGTACGGGGAAAAACACAAAAAAGGGTTGTGACAACTGTGAGACCAAACGAAATGGCGTACATCCGTCAGCAGGATGTTTATGGGCCGGAAATTCGCGCGTACAACGAGTATCCCGGCGGCTCTCCTTATCCCGGTTTGGAAAACCCCTATATGGGCGGCGTTTCCAACATGCCTGTTCCCTATTCGCCCCAGACCCAGCTCATTAGCGGCGGTGGCGGGGGTGCGGCAGGAGGAGGCGGCGGCTCAGGGGGAGGCGGGCTGTTAGGTTCCCTCAACATGAACCAGATCAAGGGTTTTGTGGACAAAATGGGCGGCATCGACGGGATCGTGGGCACCATGACCCGCGTGCAGAAGATGGTTTCCAGCTTCCAGCAGATGGCGCCGATGCTGAAGCTCTTGATGGGCTCCTTCGGGGCCAAGGCGGCAGCCAACTCCGTCAGCAAGGGCAAGGGTTATTCCCGCAAGCGCAAAAACAGCCGCAAAAGCGGCAAAAGCAAAAAGCGCCCCGTGGTCCGCAAGGGGACCGGGACGCGGTATAAGAGCCGCCGCAGGTAAACGTTGAGGGGCGGCATAGGGAGGGGCGGATATGCGGCCCCTCCGCATCTGCTTATAACACCGGCCACCTCCGCTTACGGAATTGAGCGGCCCTTACAGCCCCAAAACCGCCTCCGCTGTAATCTTACGGAACTCAGCGGCCCTTACAGCACAATTGGTGGCTGATTTCGGGAGATTCCCCTCCCTAACGGTCACTCACTTCCGTTACAGCCGGCAAACCCCCGGTTTCGCCCGCTAAGAGCCTCTCAGTTCCGTTGCCAGCTCCACCGCCATTGCCTCGGGCACAAACTGGATCCACGTGACTCCCGGGGCGAGGGTGATCTCCTGCTGCCCGTCTGCGGCGTAGGCGCGGACGAGCCCGTCCCGCAGCTGCCAGACCGCGGCTTGCACCTTGCCCCCGCTCAGGACGTAGCCGCTGCCCGGCCCCTGCACATCCACCCGGCGGCGGCCTGCGCTGTCTGTGACCTTGTGGCTGGAGCGGCAGATTAGCACATTGGCCGCGGCCAATTGCCGCCCCGTCTCCGCATCCGTGTGGGGCACGCCATTCATCCAGCGCAAATATTGGCCCGATGCGGCATCATACCTATAGCTCACCGCGTACCCGGCAGAGTACGGCAGCCGCACCGCTTCGCCGGTTCCTCCGGCCCCCGCAGCTACAGAAGCATCGGCCGACGCCGAGCCTGCCGGTTCGCCGCTAACTGCCTCCCCCTCCGCACCGGCTGCTCTCCCCTCTGCTCCGGAAGGCCGCGCCTCCCCGCGGGCCTCTCCTGCTTCAAACATTGGCAACACGGGAGTCCATGCGGTACGGAGCTGTTTTTTGTCCATGCCGCGGCGTATCCCTTCTATAGAAGTGTACAGATTATGCGGCTGCTTCCTGTCCGGGGAACGCCAATAGTACACCCGGTCCCCATAAACCTCGTCGAAGTGGTCCACACCCCCGGCGTCCACCCGGTTCATCGCCTCCTGGCTCCAACCTGCATGAACCAGCACCGCATCCATGGCAGCGGCCACATCCACGTAATATGGCCGGATGCTCCGGACAGGCCCCACCTTCACCGGACTCCGGCAGTGGTAAAAAGCGGCGAAACGCGTGATATCCCCCTCCGCCAGAATCTCATACACCACATCTGCATCGCCGAGTCCGCTTTGGGGACGGGCAGCGGGTGAATTTTCCACCATAACCGCGATGGGGCGGGCATCCTTTTGCCCGGTTGAAAATAACCCCGTTAGGGGAAACTGTACACTGTAATCGGCTTTCATCCGGTCATCCTCGGGCAGCGCCTCGGACCGGACATGCCCTGCGGCCACAGGCACGCGGAGTGCGGAAGCGTCAGACACTTCAGTGCCAGCGGCAAAAACCAGCACACCTGCAAGCATACACATGCCGGGGAGCACGGGAAGCCTTGTTTTTCTCATCATCAATCCCTCTTTTCTGCTAGGTCGTGTTGGGCAACCAAAATTTTCGATGGAAAGGCGGCAAGCTTATGATTACCAGATGGTTAAGAGAAAGTGTAGTGGCCTCCGTGCTGCTTCTCATCGCCCGGATTTACTTGGGTTGGAAATGGCTGGACGCAGGCTGGCACAAAATCACCGGAGGCTTCGACGCCTCGGGCTTCCTGAAGAATGCCATCGCCAAACCTCCCGTAGACAGCGCCACCAAGGAGGCCATCTACCCCCGCTTCGTTTCGTTTCTTGAACATTTTGCTTTACCCAATGCCAAATTATTCAACTTTTTGATCCCGTGGGGCGAATTTCTGGTGGGACTGGGGCTTATCCTGGGTACCTTTACCGTAGTCGCCGCCTTTTTCGGCATGCTGATGAACTTCATGTTCCTCCTGGCGGGCACCGTGTCCTCCAACCCCTGGCTGATCATCTTCAGCATCCTGATCCTGCTGGGCAGCTCCAACTCGGGAAGGTTCGGCGGCGACTATTTTGTGCTTCCGTATCTGCGCAAGGTCTTTAAGATTAAACGGGGCTCCGATTCGGATACGGCCAGAGGACGAGCCTAGAATCCCTATTCATTTTGCATCCGGAAGGAACAGGCACCCCCGGGTAACCGGCTCCGGACTTCACCGGGACCGCATCTGGAGGCCGCTCTGTTCTTTCCGTTTCCTTTACCGAAAGGGCCTTCGTCTTTTTTGACAAATGAAGCGGAATCATGGGTGGATATTTTGTGACAGCTGTCACAAGCGCCAAAAGAGGGATTCCCATCCCCCCATTCATATGGTATACTTTGATCATGCACACGTTAACAATAACGTGAAATTATACTTACTTACTAGGAGGCACTACCCAAATGACAGCATTGTCTAAAACTCAGCTGGCCAACCCGGAAGCAATTGCTGCTTTGCCGGAAAAAGTACTGCAATTCGGCGAAGGCAACTTCCTGCGCGGCTTCGTGGATTGGATGATCCACAAGCTGAACGAGCAAAACCTTTTCAACGGCCGGGTTGCCGTGGTTCAACCCATCGCTCAAGGCTTGACTCCGATGCTGAACGAACAAGACGGTTTGTACACTTTGTTGCTGCGCGGAATCCAAAACGGCCAAATCGTTGAGGAAAAGGACATCATCTCCTGCATCAGCCGCGGCATTAACCCATATGAAGATTTCGCCGCTTACCTGGAGCTGGCTGTGAGCCCGGATCTGCGCTTCGTGGTTTCCAACACCACTGAAGCCGGCATCGCATACTCCGCCGAGGACCGTTATGACGACGCTCCTCCTGCAACCTTCCCCGGCAAGCTGACTGTGCTTCTGCACAAACGCTTCACCGCCTTTAACGGCGCTGAAGACAAGGGTCTTGTGATCATTCCTTGCGAGCTGATTGAGCGCAATGGCGACAACCTGAAGAAAATCGTGCTCCGTCTGGCTGAAGAATGGAACCTGGGCGCCGGCTTTATCTCCTGGATTGAGAACAGCAACTACTTCCTGAACACGATGGTTGACCGTATCGTAACCGGCTATCCCCGTGACGAAATCGCGGCTCTGACCGAAAAGCTGGGTTACGAGGACAAGCTGCTGAACACCGCTGAAATCTTCCACCTGTGGGTAATTGAAGGCGACAAGCGTTTTGCCGAGGAGCTTCCGTTCCACAAGGTTGGCCTGGACGTGATCTGGACCGACGACATGACTCCGTACCGTACCCGTAAGGTCCGGATTCTGAACGGCGCCCACACCATGACCGTGCTGGCTGCTTACCTGTATGGCCTGGACACTGTCAAGGAGTGCATGGACGACGAGCTGATCCGTTCCTTCATGGAAAAAGGGATTTACAACGAAGTGATCCCGACTCTGGATCTGCCGGATAGCGAGCTGAAGGCATTTGCTGCAGCTGTTACCGAGCGTTTTGCCAACCCGTTCATCCGTCACTATCTGCTGTCCATCTCCTTGAACTCCACTTCCAAGTTCAAGACCCGCGTGCTGCCGTCCATTCTGGAGTACGTGAACCGCAAGGGCGAGCTGCCTAAGGTGCTTTCCTTCTCCCTGGCTGCCCTGCTGGCCTTCTACCAAGGCACTGAGCTGAAGGACAATGCTCTGGTGGGCAAACGCCCTGCCGGCAACGAGTACCAAATCAATGACGATCTTCCGGTCCTGCAAATGTTCGCTTCCCTGTGGAGCAAGTACGACGGCAGCCGCGAAGCAGCTGGCGCATTGGTTGAAGAAGTTCTCTCCCACACCGAAATGTGGGGCAAGAACCTGAACGAGGTTGAAGGCTTCACTGCTCTGGTATCCGACTACCTGCACAGCATCCTGACTAACGGCGTAGCCGCCACACTGAAGGACGTGATCTAAGATGATCAAGAGCGATAAACTGATTCAAATCAACGTTGCCGACAACGTGGCAGTCGCCATGGTGCCGATTGCCAAGGGCGAGACCGTTTCCCTGGGCAGCTACACCGTTACCGCCCGTGAAGATATCGACAAGGGTCACAAAATTGCCTTTCGGGACATCCCCCAAGGCGAAAACATTATCAAATACGGCTTTCCTATCGGCCATGCCAAGGAACCGATCCAAGCCGGTGACTATATCCATACCCATAACATCAAGACCAACCTGGAAGGGAAGCTGGAATACAGCTACAACCCCAACCTGAGCGAGGAGAAACCCCGCAAGGAAGCAACCTTCAATGGTTTTGTGCGCAAAAACGGCGAGGTGGGCATCCGCAATGAGATCTGGATCGTCAACACTGTCGGCTGCGTAAACAAAACCTCTGAGGTGCTGGCCAAGGAAGCCACGGAGAAATACAAGGGCCGTGTAGACGGCGTGTATTCCTTCGTTCATCCCTTCGGCTGCTCCCAAATGGGCGACGACCAAACCATGACCCAAAAGGTCCTGGCTGACATGGTCCGCCACCCCAATGCCGGCGGTGTTCTGGTACTGGGTCTGGGCTGCGAAAACAACAACATTCCTGAGTTCAAGAAGTTCCTGGGCGAGTATGATGAACAGCGCGTCCGTTTCTTGTCCACCCAGGATGTAAATGACGAGCTGGAAGCAGCGATGGGCCTGATCGACGAGCTGGTCGGCTATGCCGAAACCTTCAAGCGCCAGCCTGTACCGGCCTCCAAGCTGATTGTGGGTCTGAAGTGCGGCGGCTCCGATGCCTTCTCCGGCATCACAGCTAACCCGCTTCTGGGCGAGTTCTCCGATACCCTGATCTCTCACGGCGGCACGACCATCTTGACCGAGGTGCCTGAGATGTTCGGTGCAGAAACCATTCTGATGAACCGTTGCTTGAACGAAGAGGTTTTCGACAAAACCGTCAACCTGATCAACGACTTCAAGGAATACTATATCCGCCACAACCAAGTGGTTTATGAAAATCCGTCCCCAGGCAACAAAAAAGGCGGCATCTCCACCCTGGAGGAAAAATCCCTGGGCTGCACCCAAAAGGGCGGCACCGGCAACGTGGTGGACGTACTGCAATACGGCAACCATGCCACCAAACCCGGCCTGAACCTGCTGCAAGGCCCTGGTAATGACATCGTAGCGGTTACCGCTCTGATGGCAGCCGGTGCCCACATCGTTCTGTTCACCACCGGCCGCGGCACCCCGCTGGGCGCTCCGGTTCCGACCGTGAAGGTGGCCACCAACTCGGATCTGGCTACCCGCAAGAGCAACTGGATCGACTTCAACGCCGGCCAGCTGCTGGAAGGCAAGGACATGCCGAACGTGCGCGACGATTTCTTCAGCCTTGTGCTCGAAGTAGCCTCCGGCAAGGAAACCCGTAACGAAATCAACGGCTACCGCGAAATCTCCATCTTCAAGGATGGCGTAACTCTGTAATCCGCTCACTCTATCTAAAAGAACCCGGTCTCTCCTGTGGGAGAGTGCCGGGTTTTCGTTTTCTGTGGTTCCTTTCACCGAGCCCCCGTCCCGCCGCTAACGGAGCTCAGAAGCCCTTAATGTTACTCAACTTTACGCTCTCTGAGCCCCGTCCCGCCGCTAACGGAACTCAGACGCTCTTATGGTTACTCAACACACTGGCCCTCACCAACTTTATGCCCTCCACGCCTCCGCCCCGCCGCTAACGGAACTCAGAAGCTCTTATGGTTACTCAATACACTGGCCCTCACCAACTTTATGCCCTCCACGCCCCCGTCCCGCCGCTAACGGAACTCAGACGCTCTTATGGTTACTCAACACACTCGCCCCTCACCAGCTTTACGCTCTCTGAGCCCCGCCCGACCGCTAACGGAACTCAGAAGCTCTTATGGTTACTCAACACACTGGCCCCTCACCAACTTTATGCCCTCCACGCCCCCGCCCCACCGCTAACGGAACTCAGAAGATCTTAGACGCTAAAAACAGGCTTGTTCTGCGGCTAACGGAACTCAGGAGCTCTTAGAGGGGTTTGGGCAGCCGTTTGGCGGCAAATTTGTGCGCTAAGAGTCGCTGAGTTCCGTTAAAACACGAAGTTTGCCCAATTCAGCGTCTAACGGTCGCTGAGTTCCGTTAGCGCCTGCCCCGCCAGCCAGGGCGGGCGCAGCCCCACTCCCGGCCCCCGGCCGTGCCCCCCCTGCGCCGCAGGCCTACGTCCGCGCCGCCGCCTTAGCGCTCCATCTCCTGCTTGTACTGGCCGGGCGTCACACCCTCGTACTTCTTGAACACCCGGATGAAGGTGTTCACATTGCTCCAGCCGGCCAGGGCGGCCACATCATGGATCTTCAGCTCCGCCTGCTCGTTCATAATCCGCTTGGCCTGCTTGACCCGGTAGGCGCTGAGGTAATCCTTGAAGCTCTCCCCGGTTTTTTCCTTGATCAGCTGGCTGATGTAATTGGGCGACAGGTTAAAAGATTCCGCCATATCCGTCAGCGAGATGTCCAACCGGTAGCGCTCATGCACGTAGGCCACCATCTGGCTGGCCACGGAATGGTCCTGCTCCTTGCTCCGGTCGCGGGCATATACCGCCACCCGCAGCAGCACCTCCCGGAGCTGGCCGCGCAGCTCCCCGGTCCGGCGGCCGGGATCCGCTGCCGGGTACGCGGGCAGCCCGCCGGGAATAATCTCGGAGACCGGCTTGTTCAGATGATGCAGAATCCGGCTGATGGTGGTCATCATGGCATACAGGAACAGCTGCAGCGTCTCCTCCCGGTCCTTCGCCCTTCCTTCATTCTCCTCCCAGACCCGGTCGAACAGCTCCGCCGCTTCCTCCGGCCGCCCCTGAAGCACACACACCGTCAGCTCCCGCTCCGCATCCAACGGATAATAACAGCCCATTCCGGACCGGTGCTCCATCTCCTCGAAGGTGATGACCGGGTGCTGATCCTGAACCTGCCGTTCCTCCAGCAGCTTCACTGCCGTTACATACGATTCCTTCAGCACCGCCCCACTCTCAACCGGACGTCCCGCGGCGGCCGTAATCCGGATGCCGAACCGCTCCTCCACACCCGCCACCGCACTCAGCACCAGCTTGCGCAGCGCTTCCGTGCCGCTGTATTTCAGCAGGATGGCATAATGGAGATGATCCAGCTCCACGCTGTCATTGGGCCCATACGCATTCAGATGCTCCAGAACAATCAGCACCGCCTGGGCTTTGATCTCCAGCATCGTCTCCAGGGTATACGCCTCACCCCACAGCTTATCCTCCATAAACTCCAGCACTACCACCACTGAAGGACCCTCCAGCCACTCCAGCTCATGCCGCCGGATCCCTGCCTCTGCCTGACCACCCGGCATTAATCCGAGAATCAGGTCGCGCATGAATTTCTTCTTGAGGGGTAGCCGGTTATGCTGAAGCATCTCCTGAAGCTGGTCATTGGCCGTTTGGATACGCCCGGCATACTCCCGGATAAAGGCGAATTCGTCCATCACCATGGGCTCCCCATCCTTCGAAAAGGAGCTCACCGCCCCGCGGACCGGCTTATACAGCTTGTTGGCCGCCACCAAGGAAACCGCAACACCCAAAGCCATCATGACAGCGTAGAACTGCAGCAGCTTCTTCAGGACCCCCGTCAGCCCCTGTCCCCAGGTATGCTCAGGGAGCGAATACACGTAATAGAGCTTACCCAGGCTGTCCGACTTGGCAATGAACACCTGCCTGCCGTCCAGCTCGAACTCGGCGTAACGGGCATTCTCCTCCAGTCCCGCCAGCACCGCTTCCGCTTGATGCACATGTTCCCCTGCGGCGTCCCCTGCTCCTATCCACTCCTTGTCGTACAGCAGCTTGAAGCTCTCCTGATCCGATCCGGAAACCGGATAAAACTGATCCTGATAGAAGGAAATCACGATCATAATTCCTTCCCCGTTGGGGAGCGGCTCATGCTGCACAAAGGTGACCAGCGGCCCTCTCGAATCGGGCTCCCCATTTTCCGTAACCGGACTCCTGCTGCCAGCGGCCTGCTTTGTCTGCACCATGGCCGTGGAGGGAAGAGCACGGGTTTCCTCGAAGGCCTCCAGCCACGCTGCCGTACCGCTGTCAAAATTCATAAACCGGTAATACTGCTCCCGGGTCATGGTACTGTAGGGGGTAATGATCAAATCCCCGCCCTGCTTGACCACATCGATTTGATACCCAAAATTTGTAAAAGCATTCATATTTGCCTTCAACTCATTAAACACATTGGTAATGACAAAATAATCCTTCTCCTGTTCACGGGCATACGAAAGGATGTCCTTCTTCACCCGGAGCTGGGCCGCATAATTAAAAGCCGCGTTAAGCTTCATATCCATCCGGGTGCGGGCCTGGTCCATAAACGCCCTCCGTTGGTTAAGCAGCTCTGTCTGAATGATTTGATTATTCTGAACAGCAAACACCAGTCCGGCAATAACCGTATAAAGCAGCGTAATGGTAATACAGGCAGCCAGAAGCTTCCTCCAAAATCTCTTTTTCATGTTGTTCCCCCTGTAGCAGGCCAAAAGAATGCGCTTACATTAATTTCTTCTTTTTTTACTCGAGATGTAAACCATAGTATAGCCCACCCCTACCCTCCAGGTAAATCTCCAGTTTCCATACTCATCGACAGAATCTATACTGGACCTGATTGCAAAAGCCTTCCCGCCGTGTGGAATGTGGGTTTTGGAGAGAGCCGCGATTATAGCGATTTACGGCACGGAAGCCCTGTTGCTAATATAAATCTAAAGCGCTTTCAAAAAAAGCTGCCCCAACCAGACAAGGAGTGTCGTCCATGGAAACTAAGCTCAAGAACCGGACGGTTCTGACCGGCTTCCACCCGGATTGGCGGAGAATCGCCAAATGTGTGAAGAGAGATCGATTTTTTTATCTGCTGTTGATCCCGTTTGTTCTATGGTATCTTATGTTTGCCTACAAGCCCATGTACGGGCTGCAGATTGCCTTCAAGGAGTTCAGCGTATTTAAAGGCATTGCAGCCAGTCCATGGATCGGCTTTGACCACTTTATCTCCTTTTTTCAGAGTCCGTACTTTGTCCGCACCTTAGTCAATACCCTCCTGATCAGCCTATACAGTCTGATATGGGGCTTTCCCGCGCCGATTATTCTGGCCCTGCTGCTCAATGAGGTCCGCAATGTGCTGTTTAAAAAGGCGGTCCAAACTCTGACCTATCTGCCCCACTTTATTTCCGTGGTGGTGGTGGCGGGGATCGTCACCAACTTCCTGGCGCCCAGCAACGGGCTGGTGAACATTATTATGGCCAAGCTCGGCTTCGAAAAGATTTATTTCCTCACGGTTCCCGAATATTTCCGCACCATCCTCATCTCCATGAACATCTGGAAGGAAGCCGGTTTTGGCGCCATCCTGTACATTGCCGCCTTATCCGGCATCAACCCCGAGCTGTACGAAGCGGCCGTTATTGACGGGGCCAATAAGTGGAAGCAGGTTTGGCATGTCACCCTTCCCGGGATTCTGCCCACAGTGATGATCATGCTGATCTTGCGGATCGGCAATATTCTGGATGTAGGCTACGAGGCGATTATTCTCCTGTACCAGCCGGCCACCTACGAAACGGCGGATGTCATCAGCACCTATATGTACCGGGCGGGGATCAGGGAGGGCCAATATGACCTGACCACTGCTGTAGGCCTGTTCAATTCCGCCGTGGGCCTTGTCCTGGTGATTGCCGCCAACAAGCTCAGCAAGAAATTCACAGAGAGCGGTTTATGGTAAAGAGAGGAGTCCTCCTATGAAATTGTCCAAGGGTGAAAAAGCATTTTCCATATGCAATCATATTTTTCTGGCATTGCTGGCGCTCAGCACTGTGTATCCCTTTTTGTATGTGTTATCCGCCTCCATCAGCTCGGGGGATGCCGTGGTTACCGGCAAGGTTATGTTTTGGCCGGTAGACCTTACCTTCGACGCCTACAAGCAGGTGCTGAAGGAAAATTCCCTGTGGATGGCGTATGCCAATACGATCTTTTACACCCTGGCGGGTACGGTCGTGAACGTGGTGTTTACCATCTTCGGTGCGTATCCCCTATCCAAGAAGCGTCTCCTGGGACGGGGCGCCATCGGCTTTTTTATCGCCTTCACCATGCTATTCAGCGCAGGTATGATCCCGTTTTATCTGAACCTGCGGGAGCTGGGGCTCATTAATACCCGGACCGCCATTATCTTCGCCTTTGCCATCAGCACCTTTAATGTGGTGATCCTTCGTTCCTTCTTCCAATCCATTCCCGAGGATCTGGAGGAGGCGGCCAAGGTGGACGGCGCTACCGATGCACAGGTTCTATGGCGCATTGTGCTGCCCCTCTCCAAGCCATCCCTTGCCGCTATATCCCTCTTCTATGCCATAAACCGCTGGAACGGATACTTCTGGGCCATGGTTATTTTGAAGGATGAGGATAAAATTCCGCTGCAGGTGCTGCTGAACAAGCTGGTGGTCAGTATGAAGCCGACGGAGGACATGATGATGACCTCTGATGTAGCCGCCTTCAGCCAGGAAACCGTTATTTACGCCACCATTGTCCTGTCAGTGGTGCCGATTGTCGCCGTTTATCCGTTTATCCAGAAATACTTTGTAAAGGGCGTTATGATCGGTTCTATCAAGGGTTAGTTGAACCGTTACCATAAAAGCATGGCAACACTAAAAAGGGAGGTTCTATCATGAAAAAAACAACCATCCGTCCGGCAGTATGCTCCATCATGGCATTGGCCCTGGGCGGCTCCTTGCTGGCAGGCTGCGGAGGCAATAGCGGCGCGGAAGAACCAACAGCAGGCAGCCCGTCTCCTGCAGGAGCGGCGGCATCCCCGCAAACAAGCGTCAAGGCCAGTGACAAGCCCCTTTCCCTGTCGGTCCACCTGATGTTCGACGGGAACGTATTTAACGAATCCTGGGCCGTGTTCAAAAGAGCCGCTGAATTGACCAATGTTTCCCTGAAGGCCACTCTCCCCAAAACCGTAACGGACCGCAAGGAGGCCTTCAACATGATGATGGCCTCCGGGGAAATCAGCGATATTGTCATGTCCACCAAGGCCAATATGGATAAATTCGGCCAAGAGGGCGCCTTTGTTCCCCTGAATGACCTGATCGACAAACATGCGCCCAACATCAAGGCCTTCCTGGCCAAACGCCCGGACGTAAGAAGCGTGGGCACTGCCGCCGACGGCAAAATGTACTTCCTGCCCTTCGCCCCCGATGGTGAAGCAGCCTCCGGCTGGTTTATCCGCCAGGACTGGCTGGATAAATTGGGCCTGTCCTCCCCCAAAACGGTGGATGATTATTATAAGGTGCTGAAGGAATTTAAGGAGAAGGATCCCAACGGCAACGGCCAGCCGGATGAAATCCCCTTCTTCAGCCGCTCCGCCTCGGGTGTTTATGAGCTGCTTTCGCTATGGGCCGCCGACCAAGGCTATGCCCTGAAGGACAACAAAATTGTCTACGGCCCTCTGGAGCCGGAATACAAAGAGGGAATCGCATCTGTCGCCAAATGGTATAAGGAAGGGCTGATCGACAAGGAGATTTTCACAAGGGGCACCAAAGCGCGGGATATTCTTCTCGGGAACAATACTGGCGGCTCCAACCACGACTGGTTCGCCAGCAACGCCTCCTTTAACGATACGCTGAAGGATAAGATTACCGGCTTCAAATTCCTGCCCATCGCACCTCCTGCCAACAGCAAGGGCAAGATTGTGGAGCCCACAGCGCGGGCAGTGGTGAAATCCGACGGCTGGGGCATCTCCGCCAGCAACAAACACCCGGTAGAGACCATCAAGTTCTTCGATTTCTGGTACACCGAGGAAGGCAGAAGAATGGCCAACTTCGGGGTGGAAGGACTGACCTACACCATGGTGGACGGCAAGCCCAAATTCACCGATGAAATTCTTCAAGGCGGTCAAGTGACCCAGAACCTGTACAAATATGGCGCCCAAATTCAATTCAGCTTCCACCAGGACTTCGAATATGAACGCCAATACCTGAACAGCATTGCGGACAAGGGTATCAGCGAATACATCAACAACAAGTATATCCGCCAGCAGATTCCGATTCTGGCTTACACCACGGAGGAGGAGAAGAAGCTGGGGAACATGGAGGCTTCCATCAACACCTATACCAGCGAAATGGGCCAAAAATGGATTCTCGGCGCCCAGCCTCTGGAAGCCACCTATGACGCTTATGTCAGCAAGCTGAAGACACTGGGCATTGAAGAGGTACTGAAGATCAAGAACGAAGCCTACCAGCGTTATCTGAAGCAATAGCCGCCGTTGGCTGGAACGGGACCTGATCCATCCCTGGACTCAGGTCCTTCCTCTCTTCCGGCCAAACACCATCGTATTTGAACGATATTTTCACATGATCCGGCGACATTAATGAAATAGGGTTTATGGTATGGTATACCTTGAAAGCTCGCCCAAATGACTGATCAGGAGGTTACACGCTTGAAACGATTCTTTTCGAAAGCGCTGTCTATCATGTTGGTTGCCGCTTTATTATCCGGTATGGGAATGGGTCTGATCCCGTCTTCCCGCGCCCATGCGGCTGCACCGGGAACCGATCTTCTGGCCTCAATAACGCTGAAAACAGGGGAGAATGTAAAGGTCAGCTCGGAAAATACGAACCGCAAGGCCCCTCTGGCCGCCTCCCATGACGGAAGCAGCTATTGGCAGTATGGCGGCTCGGCCGCCAACATTTTCCCGACTGCAGGCAATACCGCTTCATTGTGGGTAGCCGTAGATTTGGGTTCGGCTCAAGCTGTGAATGAATTCCGTTTTGACATTCCTACCAGCTTCTCCAACGTCCAAAAACGGATGTCGGGTTATGAGGTGCTGTACAGCACAAGCGAAGAAGCTTGGACAAACCTGCCCGCCACCAACAACTCAAGCGCCAGTGTCCTGGATTGGTCCAGCAATGCCTGGGCCTTGGCCAAGCATGTTGCCGTTCCGGCAGCTGTTACACCCGATGATCCCAACTGGGGCGCCTCTCTTACACCCGGTACTTCCGCTTGGACAGCAACCTCCACAGGTCCTCTGTCGGCTCCGGTGTCGGCACGGTATGTCCTGATCCATTTTACGTTAATTTCCGGAAGTCCGGGCACCTTGGGCGCTTCCGGCCTCACGGTGCTGAGTGCTGCCGGCTCCGTCGTTTCTCCCGCTGTTATTCCTGTATCCGCCTCTTATGAAAAGGGCAGCGGCAGCACAGTAACAGCCAACCTCCAGCTTCAGGGCGATACTCTTGCCGGAATAAAGGCAGGCCCCACCGTAGCGGAGGCCGTTTACCTGGTAATGGGACAGGATTATTCACTGTCTGCCCCTTCCGGCGGAATCCAGCAGGTTGTGCTCGCAACCGGATATCTGGAATCTCTCCCCCAAGGAACCACTACACTGGGCTTTCAATTCACAGGGGGAACGATTGTGCCCTTTGAGCTGAATGTCACATCACCCTTGTATTCGGATGTTTACATGAATGATTATGGCAGCGGTTACGCTTTGATCGAGCCCTCTTATCCGGGAATGAGCCTGACTGTTGGCCGTCCGGCTGTAGTGGATGCCCATGCCTCTTCCGGCAAGTTCCCAATCTTCCGCATTGTGAAAGCTCTGCCGGGCACCACCATTACCGGAACGCTTTACGGCCCCGGAGGCGCTGCAGCGTACAGCTTTCCTGCCGTGAACGCAGACACACAGACAGAGCTCACCGTACCGGACACCGTTGCTCTGGCCAACGGCACCTACAAGGTTTCCTTCACCCTCACCAACCAGGGCGGAGCCCTTTACGACACCTTTTACTTCACGGCTATTGACCGGTTTGATTTATACAAGTCGGTTACCCATCCGCTTCATTCCGGCAATGCCAATGTAGCCAATGTGAGTCCCGATTCCTGGGCAAATGAAGCTTATCCCGCCCTTCAGCTGGATGATGCGGGCAGGATTGCCTATGTCCCGGATTACAAGGGCAACCGGATCATGGATTATTCCGATGTCGGCTACAAGGGAGGCGGTACAGCCATCCCCAACGTGCCGGTGCGCGCCAAGGTAGCGCCGCTTGCGGACAATACCCAGGATGCCTGGCAGTCCATTCAGGATGCCATTGATTATGTTTCCATGTATCCCATTCAGGAGGATGGCTTCCGTGGTGCGGTTTATCTGGAGCCGGGAGTATTCCGCATCAGCAAACCTCTGACCATTGCGGTCTCCGGTGTGGTGCTGCGTGGAGCGGGTGCCGGAACCCCAACTCCTGTAGTAGGCGACGGTTCTGCAGCTAACCCCTACAACCAGCAAATCGCCAATGAGGAGGAAGAGCCGGATACCACCAAGCTTATTGCCACGTGGACCCTTAGCCCGTCCTATACACCGCCGGCCAACCATTCCGCAACCGGGGGCAGTCCGTATGACAAGTCCATGAAGGGTACCATGATTTACATTACGGGACCCAAAGCCTCCACTCCCGCCAATGTGACGGTGGAAATTACGGACCAGTACGTAGGAGCCGGGCAAAATTTCGTTCATGTTGCACGTACAGACGACTTCTTCGTGGGGGATGTAGTTTCCGTAAGAAAGGCCGTCAACACCAACTGGGTGAAGGCCATGTACATGGACAAAATCGATGGCGCCAGCAGCTGGCTGACCAACGGCACTCTGGAAAGCGGCTTTGCCGGAATTCCTTTCTCCGCCGAACGGACAATTATTGCCATTGATGCGGCAACAGGAACCATCACCTTCGCCGAACCCCTCTCGGATAATCTGGACCGGCGCTGGGGCGTTTCCACTCTTGCCAAATCACCGGAGGACAACCGGATCAATCATGTGGGTGTGGAGAATATCCAGGGTATCTCCCACTTCTACAATACGGACAGCAAACCCGCCCTGCAGAAATACGGCTCCCATTACCTGTCCTATAACGATGAGAACCATGCCCAGGTCTTCGTGGCTATGGTGAATGTGCGCGACGGGTGGATGCGGAATTTCGTCACCTATCAGATCGACAGCGCCTTTGTCACCGACGGCAGCTCCCGCAATATTACGGTTCAGGATGGTTATGTGCTGGACCCGGTCAGCCTGATGGATGCCGGAGAGCGCAGATACTCCATATATTACAGAAAATCCCAATTTATGTTTACCCAACGGGTACATGCCCGGTATATGCGCCATGCCTTTATTGTGGACTCTTATACTTCCGGTCCCAATGTGTTCTATGACAGCAGCAGCGAATATACCTCCAATGCCTCGGAGCCCCACTTCCGCTGGTCCTCCGGGGGATTGTACGACAGCACCACCGCACGGTTTTATCTCCAGAACCGGTGGAACATGGGCACCTCCCACGGCTGGGCGGGCGTCAACTATCTGATCTACAATTCCACCGGGCCTTTTATGGTGACACAGCCCCAGCTTACACCGAACTATATCATGGGCCAATGGTTCGACAGCGCGACCAACCGCCTGGGCTCCGCCACCAATCCGGAAACCGGACGCCAGAAGACGGACAAGGGCACATCCGAGAATATGACAGCGGCCAAAATGAACGGCGGTATGGTCCCCAATTTTGAGGCTTATGAGTACGGGATCAATAAAAAGCTGTCTCCCCAAGGAGACCGGTTGCCGGAGAGCCTGTACGTTCAGCAATTGGTTAACAGCCACGGTGCAAAGGCTGCGGCTGTCATTAAGGAAAATACTGTTCCTCCCATCATCGACCGGTCCAGTTCCTACAAGCCCAAGCTAAGGGATTTGCAGGTGGAGGGCCAAACCTTGCCAGGCTTCTCGCCGGAGGTTTCAGGCTACAGCTATCACCTGCCGCTGGATTACGATTATTCCAAGCCGCCGGTCATCACCGCTGTTGCGGAGCCGGGAATTGCTGTAGACATTGCCTATCCGCAGCATAACAGCAGCGAACCCGTGCTTATTACGCTGACTGATGCCACCGGTGTAAAGAATTTTTACAAGGTGAGCTTTGCCTCCACTCCTAAATCTCCCATTGTTCTGGCCAGCGACCAGCAGGTGGATGCCAGCAATCAGAACTATGCGGTGAACGTGCTGAACCCCAATGACTATGCCGGACCAACCTCCGTAAGATGGGCAGCCAGCGGTGCCGTATGGATCAGAATGTACTTAGGGGAAAAGGAGCAGACTCTGCACGGGGTACAGGTGGGCTTCACCCAGCATGCGACCAGCCCCCGTACCTATAAGCTGCGCATCGAATATTCGGCAGACGGGCAGAATTGGTCCTTCGTCCCTTCCGGCACCGTAACAGGCGGCGGGGGGGAATCTGCACCGGTGGAGTGGACCACCGACGGACAGACTTACTATAACGCACTAACCCTTAACCCCGGAAGCGCCTCTGCGGCGGAAAATACGCTGCAGACCTTTACCTTCGACGAGCCTGTGAAGGCACGCTTCATCCGGATTGCCGGAAACGGCAATACCACCGGCACAGGCAACAACGCGTGGAGCGTCTATTGGCGGCTGCGTCCGCTGCTTACGGGAGGCATCTCCTCCTATGCGCCTCCTGAGGCCGTGGCCATTACAGGCCCGGCATCCGTGATTGCCGGCTCCGCCGTGGGGCTGCAGGCTCAGGTGACGCCGGAAGCGGCATTGGTGAAGGAGGTTATATGGAGCTCCAGCAACCCCAGTGTTGCATCCGTGGACTCCAAGGGCAACGTAACAGGCCATGCGGCAGGAGACGCCGTGATTACGGCCACCACGGTGGACGGGCGGTTTGCGGCACCGGGTCTTCTGGAGCAGGCAGCGGCCAGCCACCCCATAAAGGTGCAAGCAGGGGTGATTGAGGAACCGAATGAGGACAATACCGGCTCCCCGGGGTCGGGTCCGGCAATGGGCGGCGGCCAGCCGGTCCAAACCGGCAGCTCCTCCACGAAAACCCTTGCTGCCGGGCAAGCCGGAGAGGTTAGTCTGAACGGACTTGTTATAGTATCCGTGCCGTCCCAAGCGGCAGCCGGAGAAATCACCTTAACGGTGGAGCAGGTGAAGGCGGACCTGATCCCCGTGCTTCCCGCCGGTTCGGCTTTGGGCGGCGGGGTGTATGAAGTGTTGAAGCAGGGTTCCTCCGCGTTAACGAAGCCCTTTGCGCTGACCGTTCAGTTCGATCCGGCCAAAATACCGGCAGGGCACAAAACGGCGCTGTTTTATTACGATGAAGCAGCCAACGCCTGGGTTGAGCTGAAGGACAGCAAGGTGGAGGGCAATACAATGACCGCATCCACCGACCGTTTTGGCAAGTATGCGGTTATGGCAATTCAAGAAAAGTCCGGGTTGCCCGGCACCCCCGTGTCCTTCCCAGACGTATCCGGCCACTGGGCCGAGGCCGTGATTAAACAAGCGGCAGGCAGCGGCATCCTGGAGGGGTACCCGGACGGCAGCTTCCAGCCGGACCGGGCGGTGACCAGGGCGGAGTTTGCCGCCATCCTGGTAAAAGCCCTCCAGCTGCCGGATGCGGACGCTGCGGCAGTGTCCTTCGCCGATGAGGCTGCCATCGGGGAATGGGCGAAGAAGCCCATCGGCCAGGCGCAGCGGCTGGGCATTGTTTCCGGCTATGAGGACGGCACCTTCCGTCCCCAGGCGGAGGTGACCCGGGCCGAGATGGCCGTGATGGCGGCACGCGCTTTGGGTCTTGATGCGGCGGGCAACGGCGCTGGCTCCGGATTTGCCGATGACGGGCAAATCCCTGCCTGGGCCAAAGGCGCGGCAGCGGCCTTGAAGGAAGCGGGCCTTGCCCAAGGAAAGGAAGGCGGCGCGTATGCCCCCGCCGATTCCACCACCCGGGCAGAGGCGGTTACCCTGCTGCTGCGAATGGCCGCTTATAAGAAGCAGTAGCTCATGCGTGAACGATGCAGCCATAGCATACCGCAATAGCATGCGGCAGTAGTGCAGTAGCTTGCGGCGGTTGCTTGCGGCGGTTGCGGCGGTTGCTTGCGGCAATAGAAAGAGGCTTGCCCGATGGCAAGCCTCTTTTCCTTGTTTTCGCGCTTCGTCGACGTACCCCCGGGGTGTAACGGACCGTCGTTTCGTTATTCTCCCATTTCGCGCCTTTTTGGCCGTTTCGCGGACACACGATCCGCTATTTCGGCTTTTGGGCATTCCAGCCGCATCTTTTTCCCCAAATAACGGATTCTCTGTCCGTTCAGCAGCCAGAATGGCATGATTCAGCGAAATAGTGGAACCTGTGTCCGTTAGGCGCACTGTCCGCTAGGCTCGCTCCCCGTTAGGCGCACTGTCCGCTAGATGCACTGTCCGCTAGGCTCGCTCCCCGTTAGGTGCACTGTCCGCCAACCAGCCCCCTCCGCACAAGTGCGGAAGGGTGCGCCGGTGCGCCCGCCCCGCTATCCGCATCAAACTAAATCCGCTTCCACACCTTCTCCGGCGGATGCACGGGTTGGGTCTCCACCACCGAACCATCCTCCAGCCGCAGCCAGGTGGCGAACTCCGCCGGATTCTCCTCGTCCAGCCGGATTACCCGGGCGCCCCGGAGCATGCCTTCCTTGCCATAGGCCCCTTCCTGGCCATACTCTCCACAGCCCGAAGCCCGGCCATAGTGCAGCCGGATGCCGTGCAGCTCGCCCCAAAAGTCGTTGACATGATCATGCCCGGCGAATACCCCCCGCACATCCCCCGTCTCCAGGAACGCTGTAAACAAACCGGAGTTTACCTTCGGACAGCCCATCCCCTCATAGTTGACACCGTAGCAGGTATGGTAGTCCCACAGCTGGTTGTACTCCGGCAAGGGGATATGGAAGAAGGCTAAGGCCGGAACCGGGACCCCTCCGTTTCCCCGCTGCAGCCGGCCGGCCCGCTCCTTGTACCAGCCGATCTGGCCGTGGGTGATCCACTGGTAACCGCCCACAGGATGATCCGTATGCCCGCCGGAATCCAGCAGGTACAAGGCTGCCGCCGGCCGCTGCCCGTCACCGGAACGGATTTCCAGACAGCAGTTGCCCAGCCTGTCCTCCAACTGCGGTCCCGCTTCCGTCACACACCCCGGCAGTTCCTGCTGCAGGGCAATCAGCTGCTCCTTGGACACGTCATGGGCATCGGCATCGTGGTTGCCGAACACAGCAGCCCACTTCACACCCGACTCCGTTGCCGCCTTAACGGCCTCCCGGTAGGAGGCGAAGGGATCGTGGCAGGCCTCGCTGTGGATGACATCGCCGGTAAACACCACCAGATCCGGCTTCTCCACCTCGATTACCCGCTTCATAAGAGCGTAGGACTGCTCGTCCCCCGGCTCACCGTTTTTCCAGTGGATATCCGTAAATTGCACAATGGTAAAGTCTCCATTTTTCCCGAATTGCAGCATGTTTGTCTCTCTCCCTATATGGTGTGACTGAAAACCCGCCAGAGTTTCCAGACACACTGGTTTTTGCCATTATACTCCTGGGCAGGGAGAATGAAAATATATTTTTCTTAACTGGAGGCGCTGGTGTATTTGCGGAGGCTGGCCGTGAAGAATACGGAGGCTCCAATAAACAGAACAGCCATAATCCCTGCCCCTGCCAGAAGCGCCGCCAGGGGAGGCTCCTGCACAAGCGCCTGCGACGGCACAGATACAATGAAGCCCAACGGGAACACCCAGGTTAGCGCCAGCCGGACAAACCGGGGATACATCCCCATTGGGTAACGTCCCGCCTGCATCAGATCCTCCATGATCCAGAGCAGATAGGTCCCCCTGTACCAAAAAGCCATGGAGCTGAGAAACAGCATCAGGGAATAGAGAATGCCGATGGCGACGGCAAGAGCAGCGGCAAAGATCACCAGGGCCCCCCACGATACAGCTTTATCCATACTGGCCAAAGCCAGGATGATAACCCCCATGCTGACAGCCATGTGAAAAACGGACCACGGGGACCATTTGCGCAGGCTGACATAAAATTGCTTGGAAACCGGGCGCAGAAGGGTATAATCGAAGGTTCCCTGTTCGATTTCGCCGTCCATCCCCCCAAGCAGGTTCATACTCGGGCCAATCACCAGATTTTTCACCGATTGCACCAGCAGGTATACCCCCAGCACAGCCAGTGTTTCCGGCATGGTCCAGCCATTCAGGCTTTCATTGTTCCGGAACAGCACCCAGATGCCGCCGATGCTGCCCGCCAGCTCCAGCACCGCCTTGAGCAGATGGAGCAAGAAGTTAAGCCGGTACGCCGATTCCTCCTGCAAGGCCATCCGGATAAAGGTCACCACCAGTTTCAGCTCTTTCATGTTTTGCCTCAGCCTCCCACAGCGGAATAGCGGCGTACGCCTTGTTTGTTGATATAGAAGCAGACGCCTGTGAACAACGTCAGCCAGATCCCCTGCATGGCGAAGCCCCGGACCAGCTCCTGACCGGACAAGCTCCCCATCAGCACCTCCACCGGGAAGGAGAGCATGTAGCGGTACGGAAGCACGGAGGCCAAGCGATTCAGCGCACCGGGAAAAAGCGCCACCGGCGCCACCTGCCCGGCCAAGAGATAAAACAAGGTGTCGTTGACACTCAGCAAAGCGCCGGATTGGCGGGTCCAGAAGGCCACAAGGGATAGACAATACGCCAGCAAAAAGCGGACTCCCACAGCCAGCAGCATAGCCCCTGCAGCCAGTGGGATATGCTCCGGGCCAATATCCATGCCGGTGTCCACCCCCAGGCATACCCCCAAAACCAACGCCACCGCCAGCACAAAGGGCACACAAACCAGCTTTACTGCCAGCTCCTGCCCGATAGCACCATAGACAAGAGGCAGCGGACGCAGCAGCGCACTTGAGATGGAGCCGTTGTGGATCATCTGGGCCGTGGACCAGTGGGTGGTTGGGTAGGTCAGCTGATTGACGACGATGACGCACAGGTAATAAACAGCGAAGCCGTTCCGGTCATAGGTGCCGATGGTGCCGTTTCCCGCGGCTGTCATCCACACAAACAGATAAATCAATGGCCCGGTCATCCACCCTAAAGCGAGGGTCCAGAAGAAGCCTTTTGCCGAGAGATATCCAAATAATTGAGCCCGGATCATTGCCCATCCCCCACGCCAATTCATCGGGCCACCTCCCCGGAAAACAGCTTGTCGATGACCGCTTCCACCGGCGGATCGGTGATGCTGAACTCCGCCAAATCGGCTGTCTGCATCAGCATCGCGCTGGCCTGCACCGCATTCTCCTTGCGCACCCGCAGCGAATAGGCGCCGCTTTTGCTTTCGGTCAGCTCCGCAGGAATCCCCCGGCTGTCCAGCAGCTCCTGGGTCAGCTCCCCGTTCTCCGCCAAGGCCAGCCGGATCATTTTGTAAGGCATAAGCTGCTCCGACAATCCCGACAACGGACCGTCGAAGGAAAGCCTTCCTCCGGTGATCAGCATGACCCGGGGACATAAGGAGGTGATATCCGCCATATAGTGGCTGGTCAGAATCACCGTTGCCCCATACCTCCGGTTATATTCCCCGATATATTCCCGCAGCCGCATCTGCATGGTCACATCCATCCCCAGTGTCGGCTCATCCAGGTACAGGATTTCCGGGCGGTGCAAAAGAGCCAGGATCAGCTCGCACTTGGAGCGTTCCCCCAACGACAGGTCCCGCACCCGTTTGGGCATCAGCTTATCCACATCCAGCATGAAGGCCAGCTCCGTAAGCCGGGTTTTGAAGGCTGCCTCCGGAACCTGGTAGATATCCCGGAAGATGGTCATACAATCGTACACGGTGTTGTTCCATTGCATCTGACTGCGGTTTCCCATAAGCAGGCTGATCCTCTGCAGATAGCGTTTTTCCCGCTTCCAAGGGACATAACCTGCCGCCTCCACCCTGCCGCTTGTGGGACAGAGCAAGCCGGAGAGCAGCTTCAGCGTTGTGGTTTTGCCTGCGCCGTTGGGGCCGATGACCCCCAGCATCTCTCCCTGCCGGATGGAAAAGCTGATGCCGTCCACCGCCTTTACCTCCATAAATTCGGGCTTTAACAGGCTGGCAAAGGCTGACCTCAAGCCTCCCTTGCGGACAGGCACCCGGTAAATCTTCGTTAATTCCTCCGCCATAATATGCGGCATATTCCCACCTCCACTTTGATCGCAGCTTATTCGGATCCCAGTATAGCAAACCCAAACCAGGGTGGTGTATAGTTGGAGGGTTAGGGTCTGTCTTCAAACCCGCTTGGGGGCATCTTTTACCGCCTTTTCGTCCCAGGCTATCGTTACTTTCGCTTGACGTACCCCCGGTACGCCTTCACAAAAGTGCCTTGCCTGGAACGAAAATTCGCCAAAATCTGTTCCCCTCGGAGTTTGAGGACAGACCCTAGGATAAATAGCTGTTCACAGGAGGCCGGTTAGGATGGAGGAATGGGGAGAGGTTGAAATTACGCTGGAGCAGGCCCTTCGCCTGCGGCATATGGACCCGGCGCGGCTGGCGCAACAGGCGGACATCCAGCGCAGCCAGCTGAATTTATACCTGAGGAATGAAATCAAACGCCCCGATCTCCAGGTTCTGGCCCGGATTTGCACGGTGCTACAATGCGGGGCCGGGGACATCATCCGTTTTATCCCGCCCCCGGCGGACCACCGGGACAGCCCCGCCCGGCAGTCCGGCTTCTACACCACCGGCCAGCTGGCCCAAATTGCAGGGGTGCATCCCAACACCATCCGCTTCTACGAACGGTGCGGACTGCTTTCGGAGGCCGGACGCGGTGCCAACGGCTACCGGCAATTTACGGTGCGGCACCTGGCACAGCTGCGTGTCTGCCGGATCATCCTGGGGGATCCGTATACCAACAGCACCCTGCGGCATACGGCCTTCCGGATTGTGGAGGCCTTGAGGGAATGGGACCTGCCCCAGGCCCGGCGGCTGACGGACGAATATAAGCGGCTCCTGGAAAAGGAATATGCCGTTGCCCTGGAAACTGCAGCCCTGTTGAAGGCCTGGGCGGAAGGGGAAACCCTGGCCGTTCCCGGAGAGGGATATAGCCACAAGGAGGCGGCTGCGCTGTTGGGGGTAACCCCGGAGGTTCTGCGAAACTGGGAGCGCAACGGGTTGACCGCCCCCTCCCGGTCCGGCACGAACCGGCAGCGGATTTATGGAGGCAGCGATATGGCCCGGCTGCGGATTATCTATATGCTGCGGCAGAACAACTACAGCATCGCCGCCATCCGGAGCAGCCTGGCCGCCTTCGACAGCGGCAATCAGGCCGGGGCGGTGCTGGCGCTGAACCAGCCGGTGCTGGATCCGGAGAGCGAATACCTCCAGGCGGGAGACCATTGGCTGGAGGTGCTGGAGACCCTGTCCCGCAGCGCCGAAAAAATCCGGCGGATTGTGCAGGAATTGACGGACTGAAGGCTACAGCTGTACACCACCCCAATGCCCCCAGATAAACATATACCCAAGCAGCAACACTCTATCCGAACAGGCTTGATGCTAAGCGAACGAATACAGCCATGAAAAAACCGGATGCGGGACTTTTTTTGTCCCCATCCGGTTTTCCGTTTGTCTTCTGTTTATTCCACCACAACATGGGCAGCGGGGAGTCCCGCCGAGGAGACAGCCGCCACAAATCCCGCCCCAGGCTTCACTTCTGCGAAGATGGCAGCCCGACCGTTGGCCAGCTGCACCAGGCGGCTGCCCCGGGTGGTGCCCAGATTATCCAGCAGCCTGCCGTCACCCGCCCCGGAGAATCGCACGAAGCAGGCGGCATCGGCGCAATACACCCCATTTGTGTCGTAAGCCTCCGCCTCCAGCAGCACCCGGTCCTCCGCCACCCGGCGGGCGGTCAGCCGGAGCTGGGCCGGTGCCGACCAAACAGCCGTCTGGTAATGCAGCTGCGCCTGATCCTCCACAGCCGCTTCTAACCCTACAGTGGTGCCATTCCCCGCTCCGGTGTTGGCGCTGTCGTTCTTGCCGAGGGTACCGCCCCAGCCTAAAGCCTTCAGTTCATTGCTTCCCTCCGGCAGCAGCACATCCCACCGCAGACCGGCGCAGGGGAAATCCTGGCTGTTCCGCTCCTTCACCCCTTGGCTTTCACCGTTGACGAACAGTTCCACAAAGCGGCAGTTGGAGTAGACCCGAACCCGCTTCTTTTCCCCTTCCTTGCCCCAGCGTACCTTCCAGGAGTGCCCGTAAATCCGCACCATCGGCTCCGTGCTCCAGTAGGACTGGAACACGTAAAAGGCTTCTTTTTTGGTCAAATCCCGCTCCACAACACCCTTCTGGTTCACATACGGCACCGGATTGTCCGGGCGGACCGGGGTGGAGAAATCCTTGAACACCCATTGGGCGGTACCCGTCAGCCAGCCCATGGTTTCCTGGCATTTCAGATGCCAATCGATAAGATCGCAGAAGTAGGTTTCCGACCAGTCCCCCAGCACCGAAACCCGGGGATCACCGCCGGACATCAGGAAATCCCCGTCCCGCTCCTCCGCAGTCGTCCCTGAGGCAATCTCAGCAAAGCCCGTGTACGGCTTTTCCACATGGCGTCCCGCCATATTGTCCGCGCCCCATTCCATATGGAAGAAACGGTCGGTCTGCTCGAATTCATTCCGGGTATAGGTTTCATATTGGGTATAGATGCCCCTGTACCACCCGGCCCAGATGGAGGGGGAATAGACGTCGACGATATCCTTGCAGAATTCGCAGCGCCGGATGGCCGTCACCCGGGAGTCATCCAGATGATGGGAGAGCTCATGCAGCTCCTTCATAAACCCGCGGATAGCTTCCTTGTCAAAATAGTCGTAGTCCCCCTCCCAGTCGTTCTCGTTGCCCAGCCCCCAGATGATGACGGACGGGTGGTTGTAATGCTGGTTGATCATAGCCCGGAGCATGTCCCGGCATTGCGTCTTATACGCCTCATTGCCCAGTCCGCCGCGGCACCAGGGAATCTCCTCCCATACCAGGAGGCCCAGCTCGTCGCACAGCTCCAGCACCAGCCGGGATTGCTGGTAATGCCCCAGCCGGATGAAGTTGGTACCCATCTCCTTCACCAGCTGCATCTCGGCGCGGATCAGCTCCTCCGTCATGGCCGCCCCAACTCCGGCATGATCCTCATGGCGTTGGGTGCCGTTCAGAAGAAGCCGTTGGCCGTTTAAGCGGAAAGGACCCTTTTCCACAAATTCAAAATGCCGCACCCCAAAACGCTCTGCCACCCCCGTGTCTCCGGATGCTCCGGTGAGGGTAACCTCGCATGTGTACATGGACGGCTGGTCAGGGCTCCATAGCTCGGGCTCCTCCAGGACAAAGGAAGCCAGCTCCTCCATCCCGTCTTGCGGCAGGCTGCACGCCTTCTCAAACCGCCGGATTTCCGCTCCCGAAGGATCGCGGATAACCGCAGTCAGCCGGGTTTCGCCGGTTAGGCCTTCAGGATTGTACAGCCTGGCCCGGACGGAGATTTTCGCGCGGAAGCCGGGTTGTGCCGTTGATGTGTTGTTTGCTCCGGCCGCGTCCGTCCCCGCGTCTCCGGTGGCTAACGCGGATGCCGGGGCTGCCTCTTTTTCACCGACGCCACTTTTCGCCTCCGTCCTCACCTCCACATGCACCCGTTCCAGGGATACCGCCGGCACATACACCAGATGCACATGGCGGTAGATGCCCCCATACAGGTTAAAATCGCTGATATCCGAGGGCACTGTCTGCAGATCCCGGGAATTATCCGCCACTACGGCCAGCGGAACACACTCTCCATACAAGGGATGCTGCCGGATGCGCTCCACCGCCTCCGTAATATCTACCGTAAATTCATCGTACCCGCCGTTATGCCGGGCGACCTCCTCGGTATGAATGAACACCGCCGATTTTTGGCCCACTCCCTCAAAATGAAGCAGCGTCCGCCCGCCGGGATACGGATTGTTGACCTGGAGCCGGGTCCGGTACCAGCCCTCTCCCTGGTAATATTTCACGTCCGGATCAACGCCGTCGTGGCTATTGAAGCAATGGGGCAGGTACACCCTCTCCCACGGCAGATGAAAGAAGCTGTTAGGCAGCTTATCCGCCCGCCAGACCTCCCAAATTCCGCCCAACCCGCCTCTGTAATGCTCCCAGCCCTCTGTCAGTGTAATGGATTGCATCGTACATTCCTCCTTCATCTATAATTGAATCTTACCAGAGGGGAAGTCTGCAAAGTCCGGGTCTATTATGATAAAATGTTGTTACATTACGGTGAGGACGGCGAATATACGTATGAAAATTCTCAACTACCTGAACCTGAACCAGCATCCGGTGCAATGCTCCTTCCGGGTAGACCGGACCCGGCAGTTCTCCGAGATTTACCATGCCCATCAAGGCATGGAGCTGCTGTTTGTCCATGAGGGTACGATCCGGGTCGTGGTAAACCGCCAGATAGTTGACCTGACGGCAGGCAATCTGGTGGTGTTCCGTCCCTTCCAGCTCCACCGGGTGATTATGCGGACAGAGCCGGGCGGTGCTTATATCCGTACCCTGCTGGTATTCGAGCCGGGAGAGCTGGCGGAGCGCCTGGAAGCCTTCCCCTCCCTGCGCCAATTCCTCCAGCGGCTGTGGAAGGAGCCCCTGCAGCAGCAGGTGTTCCAGAACCTGCCGCTTGCGAGGACAGTGGACAAGCTGGAGGAGTACCGGCAGCGGATGGAGTCTGCGGCGCAGGCAGAGCTCTTAGAGGAGCAGATGCTCTGTCTGACAGATATGCTGGGGCATCTGAAGCGTCATGAGGAGCCGGAGCTGCTGCTTCACCGGCTTCCCCCGCCCCAGGGCTCCGCCGTGGCGGAGCAGGTGATGGAATGGCTCGAGGCGAACTTCGCCGAGCCCTTCTCGCTGGAGCAGCTGGCCCAGGCGGTCCATCTGACGCCCAGCCACGTCTCCGCTGCTTTCCGCCAAGCAGTGGGCAGCACCATCACGGACTACCTCACGGCCGTCCGGGTGCGCCAGGCCTGTCTCCTGCTGCGGACCGGGGACAAAAGCGTGGAGGAAATCGGCCAGGCCGTCGGCCTCCAGAACACCTCCTACTTTTGCCAGATGTTCCGCAAGCATGTGGGCTTAAGCCCCCACCGGTTCCGGCGCTCCTTCCAGAGGACGGAGTAGAGGGTGCTCTTCCTCCCGGCCTGTAGCAGAAAAATGCTTCCGCAAGCTCCCGTATCATGGTCGGCGTCTACGCAGGATAGCGGAAACGGATTTCCGCTATTCTCCCGCTGCACCATGCCGGCACCGCAATAACGGAAGCAAATTCCCGCTATCGCGCAGGTTCCCCCCGCAGATGGGCCCCAGGAGGAGCAATAGCGGAAATTCCTTTCCGCTATTGCCCCGTAGCAGACATGCTGGGCCGCATAACGGAAAATACCTTCCGTTATTCCATAGGAGCGGCTGACGCTGCCCTTTTACTTCAACCAACGAAAAAAGCCCCTCCCGCGGAAATGCGGAAGGGGCTTGCTGTCATTTTAACCAGATAGGTATTTTCCCCACCAAACCTTAGTCGTCGGAGCTGAGGATACCCAGGATGCGCAGCACGTACAGGAACAGGTTGATGAAGTCCAGGTAAAGGCACATCACGGCCAGCGGAATCATTTCGTCGGAGAGGCCCTGCCGGTAGCGGGAGATGTCATACAGGATATAGCCGGAGAAAATCAGCACACCCAGCACGGAGATGCCCAGGCCCAAACCGCCGCCGAAGCCGCCGGTGAACATGCCCACCAGGCTGAACCCTACCAGAGTGAACAGGCCGATGGTCAGCATGCCGCCCAGGAAGCTGAAATCCCGCTTGGAGAAATACGCGTAGAAGGACAGCGCGGCAAAACCCGCAGCCGTTACGGAGAAGGCGGTCAGCACCAGCGAGTTGCCGCCGATATTGGCGTAATGGGCAATCGTCGGGTACAGCGTTACGCCGCTTATGAAGGTAAAGGCGAACACAAAGGGGTAGCCGATGGCTTTTTTGCCTCTGCGGATCCAGAACGCCGAAATCACCATGACGAACTCCACCACCACCAGCGGCAGGAACAGCGCAGGGGGAACCATGGTTCCGATAGCCGTGCCGATGAAGGAGATGAGGACCGAAATCGTAAACATACGCATGAGCTTGTGGAACGGATCGTTATACGCTTCCCGTTCCATGTCCACCGCAATCGGGCGGGATTGAACATCCATTTTGAAAATCCACCTTTCGGTTCGAATATGAGCCTTGCAAATTATCCTTTTACCATTGTATCACAAAAGCCTGCCATTTTATTACCTGTCCCTAAAGGAAGCTTACCGGGCAAACTCCACATCTTAGCATAGGTCCGTTTCAGGGAACCCATACTATAACCATTCCAACTATCGGGAAAGGAGGGAAACGCAATGGGGGTTATGGTGGATTTTGTGCGGAATCACTGGCTGTTCCTGGCTCTAGTGGTTGGTTCAGGCGCTGCAGTGGCCTTTGTCTGGAGCCACAAACAACGGCTGTTCTACAACAAACCGGAGCCGTAAGCGGCTGGTCCGGTCACAGTTCCGCCGATTCCTGCGGATTGGCGTAGTCTGTAGTTTTGTTTTTTCGCGGCGGCTTGAGCAAGAGCGTTCCTCCCAGCAGAAAAGCCCCGCTTACATAGAAGACCGAAACCAGCCCCAGGGATGCCCCCACCAGTCCAAAAAACAGCGGCGCCGTAAATTGCGAGATCCGGTTCATAAACAGCCGCAGCCCCAAAACCTCACCCGTTCTCGATTTCGGGGAGGAGTTATACGCCACCGTCATGGAGATCGGCTGCCCGCAGCCCAGCCCTAACCCCATCAGCACACTCCAGATGCCCAGCCATACCGGATGGGATGTGAAGGCTACCAGCAGGAAGGCCGCTCCGGAGACCAGAATGGACCCGATGAGAATGCCGTTATGGGAAAATTTCTGCAGCAGCCGGGACATAAAGAACCGCACCAGCACCATAGACAGCCCCTGTATGGACAAAATCCAGCCTACCGTGGAGACGGAAATGCCCTCTCCCGTTGCATACAGGGGAAAATACGCGGTGAAAATCTCCCGGGAGTACAGGGCCAGAGCATTGCCGATCAAGGCCCGAAGCAGGTCGGCATTCTTCAACAGGACCAGGGAATCCGTCAGCCCCACCTTCAGCTGCTGCTTGTTCCGCTTCTGTCCGGGCAGCCTCCAGGCAAATAGAAAAGAACCCCCGAATACGGCCAGAGCGCTAGCGAACACAGCAGAATACGAAATATGGCTGATCAGATAACCCGCCGTTACCGGCCCCAGGAATGCGCCAAGGGAATTGGCGGTGCTGAACCAGCCGTAATAATCATCCCGTTTGCCTTCGGGGGCGGCGTGGCCAAGGGCATTTTGGAGAGAGATAGCAATGAAGATGCTGGAAAATCCCGTGATCAGCTGGGACACGTATAAGGCCCACAGAGAAGGAAAAAACCAGGGCAGTGCCATGCCGATGCCGCAGCCCACCATACCGAACAGCACCGGCAGCCGGTCGCCGAAGCGGTCGGCTATTTTGCCTGCGGAGATGGAGAAGAACATGGGGAGAAAGGCGTAGCAGGCGGTGAGCACCCCCATATCCAGCGTGGATGCCCCCAGAGAGGCGGCGTACAGGGGCACAGCCGGTCTGGATAAATTAAGAATCAGTTGAAACGCAATGCCTAATACCATCACATTCAGAAACATATGCAGCGAACCCTTCTGTCTTCGTCGTCCCTCCATTGTAACGCCGCAGGCAGCAGGGGAAAAATCGTCATTTTCTATGGATTTGCATAGAGAGAGGGAATGGATTGGCGGTAGTTAGCCTGGATAAAATGTACAAATGCCTTTACCGCCGGAAGCTCCAGCAGCTCCTGCCGGTACAGCATCCAGGTGGTCCACAGAATGGCTTCGCTATCCTCTCCGGCCAATGGCAGCCGGTACAGCTCCCGGTCATCCCCGTCCAGCACAATGGAGGGAACGATAGCGTAGCCCAGATCATTCTGCACCATACGCTTGGCAATCTCCGCATTGTCCACATGCATAAACACATTGGAGGGCTGGCTGTAGCGCTGCTTCCACCAGTTCTCGATAATCCGGCTCAGCATCGGGTCCGTGGTAAAGGCGATTCTCCGCCTGTTGGGAAGCTCCTCCGGATCAATGGGCACGCAGGACAGGATGCACACCTGCTCCTGCTCCAGCATCTCCATGGTATCAGGCCATTGAGGATTGCCCCGGACAATCCCGATCTGCTCCTTCTGGCTGGAGACGGAACCGACCAAATCCTGGCTTAGCGCCGTGGAAATATCGAATTCCACTAAGGGGTACTGCTGGGAGAAGCGCCGCAGCACATCCGGCAGCCGGTACAGCGCCACTGACCGGGATACCCCCAATCGAAGTGTGCCCCGCACCTCACCCTGACCTTGAGCCAGCTCCTCCTTCATCTCCCCCCACCGCTTCAGCATCTCCCTGGCGTACTCCACCAGCCGGTCCCCTTGCCCGGTGAACTCGATGCCCCGCCTGCCGCGGTACACCAGAAGAGGTACCCCCAGCTCCCGCTCCAGCTGCTGCAGCCTGTAGGTCAGGGAGGGCTGGGACAGGAACATCCGCTCCGCCGTCCGGGTAATATTGCGCTCCTGGGCCAACATATCCAGTATTGTCCAATCCTTTTCGTCCATGGTCGCGGTTCCTTTTTTTCTTACCAGTATACCAAAAAAATCAGTCCCTCACGCTTCGGCAAAGCCAAACAGTACATCAAAAAAGCGGCCCCGCATAGGAGAACCGCTTTATGATCAGGCCGTTTGTTCAGATAAACAGGATTATCCCTTCAGTGCCTTCGCTGCGATATCCGTCCGGTAATGGGCGCCGTCGAAGCCGATTTTGCGCACCTCGGCGTAGACGTTCTCCCGGGCTTCGGCAATGTCCTTGCCCAGTCCGACCACGTTCAGCACACGGCCTCCGGCGGTGACAATTTCTCCGCTCTGGCCAAGCGCTGTTCCGGCGTGGAATACCATGGCCTCAGGGCTTATTTGATCCAAACCGCTGATGGTGAGACCGGTGGGATAGGAGCCCGGATAACCGGGGGAAGCCAGTACGACGCAAACCGCAGCTTCATCGGTCCATTCGATGTCCAATTGATCCAAAGTGCCGTCCAGGGTAGCCAGCATAATATCCACCAGATCCGTTTTCAGCTTGGGCAAAAGCACCTGGGTTTCCGGATCGCCAAAGCGGGCGTTGAACTCGATGGTTTTGACACCTTTATTGGTCAGCATCAGTCCGGCGTACAGAATGCCCTTGAAGGGGCGGCCTTCCTTGACCAGGGCCTCGGCCATGGGGCGCACAATGTTGGCCAGCGCCTCCTCCACCACCGACTCGGGGATATGCGGCAGCGGGGAATAAGTGCCCATACCGCCGGTGTTGGGGCCTTGATCGTTGTCGAAAACCTGCTTGTGGTCCTGGGAGGGAGCCATGGGCTTCACGGTGGTGCCGTCCACGAAGGATAACAGGGACATTTCCTGTCCCTCAAGGAATTCCTCGATGACCACACTGCTGCCGGAGGCGCCGAACACCTTGTCCAAGAGGATGCTTTTCAGGGCTTCCTCCGCCTCTTCTACTGTTTTGGCCACGATGACACCCTTGCCTGCGGCCAGCCCGTCAGCCTTCACCACAATTGGCGCGCCTTGGGCACGCACATAGGCCACTGCCTCGTCGTAGCCGGTGAAGCTGGCATAGGCGGCCGTGGGAATGCCGTATTGGATCATCAGCTGTTTGGTGAACACCTTGCTGCCTTCGATGAGGGCGGCGTTTTGGCGGGGGCCGTAAGCGGTGATGCCCTTCGCCTCCAGATGGTCCACCAGCCCGGCCACCAGCGGATCGTCAGGGGCAACCATGACCAGATCGATTTTTTGCTCCAACGCAAAAGCGCTGATCTTCTCGAACTCCAGCTCCTTGATGGGCACACATTCCGCCAAGGAGGCGATGCCGCCGTTGCCCGGAGCGCAGTACAGCTTGGATACCTTGGGGCTTTTGGCCAGCACCCACAAAATGGCATGCTCCCGGCCGCCTTTGCCAATGACTAAAATCCGCATGGTCACGACTCCTTATTTATGATGACAAGTCCGGTTTCACCGCTGTTCCGGCGGATGGTTTTGACCAGCAGGGAAATGCGGTTGTCCGGATTGAGCAGGCTCCAGTAGGTGTTGGCGATGGTTTCCGCGTTACCGCGCAAAGGCACCAGCCGGGGCTCTCCGGTGAAGGAGGGCAGCGGATTGCCGTCGCCTTCATAGGTGTGGATGCAGTGGCCAAAGCCGGGCAGCGCTTTTTCGTAGGTGTAGGTGTGGCGCAGGGTCTGGTCCTCGGTGTTGCCGGCGGACTTCAGGATGGACAGCTTGTAGGCAAACTGGCTGTCCGCCAGATCCGTGAACCCGCTGATCCGCGGGGTGAAGTTGGGGCCGTCCGGCTCATAGGTCCGGGTGGTCAAGGCACCCTCGAAGCTGCCGCCATGCTGGAGCGCTTCGTGGATGGTGTCCGTCTGGTCACCGTTGGTGACGATATGGGCACCGCCCAGATGCTTCAGCGGATAGTAGATAATCAACGACGGGTCGGTAAGCTTGGCGGGATCGCGGGCCTCCGTCCGCAGAAAGCCGTTGTCCTCGGCGATAAACACCCGGTTGCGGCTGTTTTCGCTGCGTCCCATAATCCAGTACACCTGAACATACTGCTCTCCGTCCTCGGACAAGCCGATGACGATGCCCCGGCCGGGGTACGAGTTGTTCTGAAGCTCATTCAGATAAGCATCCGCAAGCGCGGCTCTATTGGTATGGTTGGTTGTCATGCCTGGTGCCTCCTTCTTCAATAATCCTTGCTTGGTCGGTTTCAGCGACTGGCCTGACGGCGTTGTGGATACGTTGGACACGTTAATTGCACCGCCTCATACGAACCAAACTGGACTCTAATGGTGCTGAAACCTATGCTGTCCGCGACCAATTTTCCCTTGAGTAACCTTCCCAACTCCGCCCCCACCGGCTAACGGAACTCAGCGACTCTTACAGACGGTTTTGGAGTAACTTTGCATTTTAACGGAACTCAGCGACCCTTAGGAGCCTGATTTTACTCTCAAACCCCCGTTTTCCCCTGCTAAGCGCGTCTCAGTTCCGTTAGAGTTTCTATCGGGTCATTTTAGCACGCTAAGCGCTTCTGAGTTCCGTTAGAGCTTAATCCGTTGTCGTCCGACAGCATGCCTAGGTTCACATAATGCTGTACCCACCGGCTAACGGAACTCAGCGACTCTTCCAGGCGGTTTTGGAGTAACTTTGCATTTTAACGGAACTCAGCGACTCTTAGAAGCCTGATTTTACTCTCAAATCCCCGTTTTCCCCTGCTAAGCGCGTCTCAGTTCCGTTAGAGTTTCTATCGGGTCATTTTAGCACGCTAAGCGCGTCTCAGTTCCGTTAGAGCTTGGACCCCTTGCACCCAGGTTGGTTACAAGGGGTCCAGGGCTGGCAGGGCGCACCATTGTCAGATATCAATGGTGGAACAAACGGACGCCGGAATAGGCCATGACCATGCCGTAGTCGTTGGCGGCCTGGACCACTTCCTCGTCGCGCACCGAGCTGCCGGCTTGGGCTACATACTTAACACCGCTGCGGCTGGCCCGGTCCAGGTTGTCCCGGAAGGGCAGGAACGCATCCGAGCCGTAGGATACGCCGGTCAGCTTGTTCAGCCAGGCCCGCTTTTCCTCGCGGGTCAGCTTGGCCGGCACCTCGGCGAATGCTGCTTCCCATGCTGCCTGCTCCACCGGAGTCAGCTCCTCCTCCAGCCACAGGTCGATGGCGTTGTTCTGTTCGGCACGGGAGAGGCCCGGGCGGAAGCTCATGCTAAGCGCCGCCGGATGCTGCCGCAGGAACCAGCGGTCTGCCTTGTCCCCGGCCAGCCGGGTGCAGTGAATCCGCGACTGCTGTCCGGCGCCGATGCCGATGGTTTGTCCGTCCAGGGCGTACACAATGGAGTTGGACTGGGTGTATTTTAACGTAACCAGAGCAATCAGCAAATCCCGCTTGGCCTGCTCCGGCAGATCTGTGTTTTGGGTGACAATATGGGTCAGCGCTTCCTCGTCGATCACCGCATTGTTGCGCTCCTGCTGCAGGGTCAGGCCGAACAGCTTGCGGCTTTCCACCGGATCGGGCACATACTCGGGGTCGATTTGCAGAATCAGGTACTTGCCGCCCTTCTTCGCCTTCAGAATCTCCAGCGCCTCATCCGTATACCCCGGAGCCACCACCAGGTCGGATACCTCCCGCTTCAAGAGAAGAGCGGTGGAAGTGTCCACAACATCGGACAAAGCCGCAGCATCGCCGAAGGAGGACATCCGGTCCGCTCCCCGGGCACGGGCATAGGCTGTAGCTAGAGGTGACAGCACTAGTCCCTCCACAAAATAAGCCTTCGCCAGCTCCTCCGTCAGCGGAACAGCAACCGCCGCTCCCGCCGGGCTCACGTGTTTGAATGAAGCCGCCGCCGGCAAACCGGTGGCGCGCCGCAGCTCCCGGGCCAGCTGAAAGCCGTTCAGGGCATCCAGCAGATTGATATATCCAGGATCCCCGTTGACCACCTTGATGGGAAGGGCCGTATCATGGGTGAGCTTAGCCTGCTTCTGATGCGGGTTCATGCCGTAGCGAAGGGTCAATTCCTTGGATTCCGCGTTCTGACTCATGAGTTCATATCCCGTCCTTTTTAATTTGATTCCGTCCCGCCAACTGCTCCAGCACGATTCTTCCGGTTGCGATATCCTGCACCACTTGAGGATATAGCTGATGCTCGATGTGATGAATCCGTTCGCTGACGGTCTCCTCCGTGTCATCCTCCCGGAGCTCCACCGCCCGCTGGGCCACAATGGGGCCGCTGTCCAGCCCGCCGTCTACCAGATGCACGGTTACACCGGTAACCTTGACCCCGTACTCCAACGCCTGCCGGACCGCATGCATCCCGGGAAAAGACGGCAAAAGCGAGGGATGGATATTCAGCATCCGCCCCCAATAACCCTGCACCATCACATCCGTCAGAATCCGCATGTACCCGGCCAGCACCACCAGCTCTACGTCAGCCTCACGGAGCCGCCGCAAAATCTCTTCCTCGTAGCCTTCACGGCTGGGGTATTCCTTGGGCCGAAAGACAAAAGCGGGCACACCCGCCTTGGCCGCCCGCTCCACTACCGGGGCCTGGGGTTTGTCACAGACCAGCAGCTTCAGCTCTACTTGGAGCCTGCCGTCTGCGATGGCATCCGCCAGCGCCTGGAAGTTGCTGCCCCCGCCGGAGGCAAACACCGCTACCCGCAGAGGCTGCCCCGGCTGGCGCTCCGCCAAGGCTGCTTGATCCCGGCTGGCAGCGGTCCCTCCGCCCAACGCCTCTCCCGAAAAAGAGGCCTCGCTTCTCATACCTCCGCACCCGTAAAGGTGACGATCTTCTCACCGGCAGTCACACGGCCCAGGCGGTATGCCTTTTCCCCGTGCTCCTCTGCCAGCTTCAACGCCTTCTCCGCGTCCGCCTCCGGCACAATCAGCACCATGCCGATGCCCATGTTGAAGGTGCGGAACATATCGTTGTTGGTGATGTTGCCGTCTTTTTGCATCAAATTGAACACAGGATGGATCGGCCAGGAGCCGTAGTCGATCTCCACATTGACTCCGTCCGGCAGGCAGCGCGGGATATTCTCCAGGAATCCGCCGCCGGTAATGTGGGCCATGCCTCTAACCTCTACCTCCCGCAAAAGCGCCAGGATGGACTTCACATAAATCTTCGTCGGCGTCAGCAGCACCTCGCCGAGGGTTCCGTTCAAGCCTTCTATCCGGGCATCCAGGCTGTAGCCTTGAGTCTCCAGCAGGAGCTTGCGCACCAAGGAGAAGCCGTTGCTGTGGACGCCTGTGGAGCCCAGCCCGATAACCGCATCACCTGCGCGGATAGCACTGCCATCCACAATCTTCGGGCGGTCCACGACGCCCACGGAGAAGCCGGCGATATCGTATTCGCCGTCCTGGTACATACCCGGCATCTCGGCGGTTTCGCCGCCGATCAGCGCGCAGCCTGCCTGAACGCAGCCCTCGGCCACGCCGGACACAATCGCTTCAATCTTTTCCGGCACCAGCTTGCCGCAAGCCAGATAATCCAGGAAGAACAGGGGTTCGGCGCCCGACACCACAATGTCGTTGACGCACATGGCCACCGCATCGATGCCGATGGTATCATGCTTGTCCATTTCGAAGGCCAGCTTCAGCTTGGTCCCCACGCCGTCCGTACCGGAAACCAGAACCGGGTCCTTGTAGCCGCTTTTGTCCAGTCCGAACAGGCCGCCGAAGCCGCCCAGACCCGTCAGCACCTCAGGACGCATGGTCCGGCTGACGTGCTTCTTCATCCTCTCCACCGCTTCATTGCCTGCGGCTATATCGACACCAGCTTCTTTGTAGGCTTCTGACACCGGGATTCGCTCCTTTGGGTAAATAAATATATGGTTGTGCAGCATGCTGCCGGAATGCCCTCCACTTCCCTGCTCTGCTAAAGTTGGGGAGGATGTAAGCGGCAAACAATGTCTGCTATTTCAAAATTTTGACCCCACGGGGCAAAATAACGACATGAAATGTCTGCTATCCACACAAAAGTTGTCCAATCATGCCACTTTGACAGAAATAGCAGACAAAAGATGCTGCTATTTCCGCTTTTTCAGCGGGAAAAGGCGAATAACAGACAAAAAATGTCGTTATTTCGTGTTGGGCAAAATAGCTGTGTTATGCCGTCGCCGTTGTGCAAAGCAACATAACGGTGTGAAGCCGTCCTGTCGCGCCGCGCCAACTAACACCCGCAGCCCGCCTGCTCCGCATCCTCCACCGGAGTGGGGTAGTCGTTGTCGAAGCAGCCCAGGCACATGCCCCGGTTGTACTCTCCGGCCGACCGGCCGATAGCCTCGATCAAGCCCTGCTTGGACAGGAAATGCAGCGAGTCCGCTTGGATGGCCTGGCGGATCTCCTCCACTGTTTTGCTGGAGGCGATCAGCTCCTCCCGGCTGGGCGTATCGATGCCGTAGAAGCAGGGGTTCATATAAGGCGGCGAGCTGATCCGCACATGGACCTCCTTCGCCCCTGCCTCCCGCAGCATGTTCACAATCCGCAGGGATGTAGTGCCGCGGACAATGGAGTCATCGATCATGACCACCCGCTTGCCCTCCACCACCTTGCGCACTGCAGAGAGCTTCATCTTCACGCCCCGCTCCCGCAGTTCCTGGCTGGGCTGGATGAAGGTCCGGCCGGTGTAGCGGTTTTTGATCAGCCCGATCTCGTACGGGATGCCCGTCTGTTCGGCAAAGCCGATAGCCGCGGAGATACTGGAGTCCGGCACACCGGTCACCACATCCGCGTCCACGAAGCTTTCCATTGCCAGCCGCATCCCCATCCGCTTCCGGGCCATATGCAGGTTGATGTTGTCTACGTCGCTGTCCGGACGGGAGAAATAGATAAACTCCATGGCGCACAGAGAGCGCCGGGTCATCTCGGCGAACCGGTCCTCGGTCATGCCGTCCTTGTCAAAAATCAGCAGCTCACCCGGCTGCACATCCCGCATATACGCCGCACCTACCGTCTCGAAGGCGCAGGTTTCGGAGGCGAATACATATCCCCCGTCCAGGGTGCCGATCATTAACGGCCGCAGGCCGTTAGAATCCTGGGCCACAAACAGCGTATCGTTGATGAGAATCAGGAAGGCGAAGCCGCCTACTACCCGCTGCAGTGCTTCTTTTACCGCCAACCTCGGATCATGGTGCTTGGAACGGGCGATCAGGTGGATCAGCACCTCCGTATCGCTGGTGGTCTGGAAGATGGAGCCTGCCTCCTCCAGCTCCCGGCGCAGCTCATCGGCATTCACCAGATTGCCGTTGGTGGCAATGGCCAGATCGCCGCCGCGGAAGCGGAACACCAGCGGCTGCGCATTCTGCAGCTTGCTGGCGCCCGCTGTGGAATAGCGCACGTGCCCGATAGCGGTGGAGCCCTTCAGTGACAGAATCTTGTCATTATCAAAAACTTCCTTCACCAGTCCCATACCCCGGTGGACGTAGAACTGCTCGCCGTCGGTGGTGCAGATGCCGGAGGATTCCTCCCCCCGGTGCTGGAGCGCGTGAAGGCCGAAGTAGGCCAAGGCCGACGCCTCGGTATGATTAAACACACCGAAGACGCCGCACTCTTCCTTCAGCTTGTCGAACACCTGAGAGTCTACACCCTCGTTATAATACCGGCCTGTCCATAATGCGGGCTGGTCGGAGTGGGTCAGGATTTCATCAGACATGGAATCGCATCCTTCCAAACCTTTTCTAGCTTCGCAACGGGAGTGTCGAGGATCGTGGTTCCATTCACTTCAATCTTCAAATCACCGCGGGCAGCGGCCACACGGCCAATCTCACCTACGGGAACACCGGCAGCGGACAAATGGGCAACCAGCGCAGCAGCCTTATCCGCCTTCACGCTCACCAATATCCGGGACTGGCTTTCGCTGAACAGCAGGTGATCCGCACGCAGCTCCGAAGCCAGCTTCACACTAGCGCCAACCCGGCCGCTGATACAGGACTCTGCCAGCGCCGCTGCCAAACCGCCGTCGGACACGTCATGGGCCGATGCCACCAGACCTGCCTGAATAGCAGAGAGCAAACCATCCAAAAGCTTCTTTTCCACATCCAAATCGATAACCGGCGGACGTCCTTCGGTCACACCATGAACGGCGTATTGGAATTCGCTTCCGCCCAGCTCGGCGCGGGTTTCGCCCAACAGAAGGATCACATCCCCCTCCTGCTTGAAGCCCTGAGTGGTGATATGGTCGGTATCATGGACCAGACCCACCATACCTACCACCGGCGTGGGGTAAATCGCGCCTTTGTTATTCTCATTGTACAAGCTCACGTTGCCGCCGATAACGGGCGTGCCAAGACGCCGGCAGGCCTCCGCCATGCCGTCCACCGATTTCTCCAATTGCCAGAAGATCTCCGGCTTCTCCGGGTTACCGAAGTTCAGGTTATCCGTAATCGCCAAAGGCTCCGCACCGGAGCATACGATATTCCGGGCCGCTTCGGCCAAGGCAATAGCGCCACCCACCTCGGGGTCCAGGTAAACAAACCGGCTGTTGCAGTCCGTGGTCATAGCCAGTGCTTTGCGTGTGCCGGGCACACCCACTACCGCCGCGTCCGAACCGGGCTGAACGAAGGTTTCCGTCCGCACCATGAAGTCGTACTGGTTATATACCCATTCCTTGCTGGCTACAGTCGGAGAGCCGAGCACCTTGAGCAGCGCTTCCTCTAGACTGGCCGGGGCCGGGTAACGCAGAGTGTCTACAGCTGCATTTTCCACATAATAAGCAGGCACTTCAGAAGCCTTGTGGTACATGGGGCACTCGTCCACCAAGGCCGTTACCGGCATGTCGCCTACCAGCTCACCCTTATGGAACAGCTTCAGGTTGCCGTCATCGGTTACTTTGCCCACCTTGGCGCAATGGAGTCCCCAACGCTCAAAAATCTCCTTGGCCTGAGCCTCATGCTCCGGCTTGACTACAAACAGCATCCGCTCCTGGGATTCAGAGAGCATCATTTCGTAAGGAGTCATGCCCTCCTCACGCTGAGGCACCTCGTCCAGGTACAGCTCCATGCCGTTGCCGGCCTTGCTGGCCATTTCCGAGCTGGAGCAGGTAAGTCCCGCTGCACCCATATCCTGAATGCCTACCACGATACCGGAATCGATCAGCTCCAATGTGGCTTCCAGTACCAGCTTTTCCATAAAAGGATCGCCTACCTGCACAGCCGTCCGCTTGGCTTCGGACTCCTCTGTCAGTTCAACGGAAGCGAAGGTAGCGCCGTGAATGCCGTCCCGTCCGGTGGCCGGTCCCACATAGAACACGGGGTTGCCGATGCCTTGGGCGACGCCCTTCTGGATTTTGTCATGGTCGATGAGTCCGACGCACATGGCGTTCACCAGCGGATTGCCCTCGTAGCTTTCGTCGAACATGACTTCCCCGCCAACGGTGGGGATGCCGATACAGTTGCCGTAGCCTGCAATGCCGGATACCACATGCTCGAACAGATATTTCACTCGTTCGTTGTTCAGCTTGCCGAAGCGCAGGGAATTGAGCAGTGCAATCGGCCGTGAGCCCATGGAAAAAATATCACGGATAATGCCGCCCACCCCTGTTGCAGCGCCTTGGTACGGCTCCACTGCCGAAGGGTGGTTATGGCTTTCGATTTTGAATACAACTGCCTGGTTGTCGCCGATGTCCACGATACCCGCACCTTCGCCGGGGCCCATCAGGACCTTCGGTCCGGTAACGGGGAATTTTTTCAGCACAACCTTGGAATTTTTGTAGGAGCAGTGCTCCGACCACATGACGCTGAACACGCCGATTTCCACATAATTGGGCTTGCGTCCAAGGAAGCCGCAGATCTTGGCATACTCCTCGTCGGTTACGCCAAACTGACGGTAAATCTGTTGTTCCTCGATCTGCTGTGCGTTGGGCTCCTTAGCCGATAGCTGCTGCGCCATGTTTTTCCCTCCAGGTGTTCAAAATCGATTTGAAAATCCGCACGCCGTCCTCAGATCCGAGGAGTTGGCTGACCGCCCGTTCGGGATGGGGCATCATGCCCAGCACGTTGCCATCCTTGGAGCAGACGCCGGCGATGTTGCCGACGGAGCCGTTGGGGTTCTCCCCGGCGTAACGGAAGACGATCTGGTTATTGAGTTCAAGCTCCCGCAGGGTCGCCTCGTCGCAGTAGAAATTACCTTCCCCATGGGCGATGGGGATGTCGATTTCTTCCCCGGCCGCATATTCGGAGGTGAAGGTGGTGTTGTTGTTCTCCACCTTGAGCATTGTGGAATGGCAGCGGAATTTCAGGGTTTGGTTGCGCAAAAGTGCGCCCGGCAGAAGTCCGGCTTCGGTAAGAATCTGGAAGCCGTTGCAGATGCCGATGATGGTTTTGCCTTGGGCCGCCGCCTCTACCAATGCGCCCATGACAGGAGCAAAGCGGGCAATGGCGCCGCACCGCAGGTAATCCCCGTAGGAGAAGCCGCCGGGGACAATGATGCAATCGTAGGAGGAGAGGTCCGTCGCCGTATGCCAGACATACTCCACCGGCTGGCCGATGGTGGACTCTACCGCTTTGTAGCAATCCAGGTCGCAGTTGGAGCCTGGAAAGACCAAGACTGCGAATTTCATTTTAGTAACCCTCCAGTTCAAAGCGGTAGTCTTCGATGACGGTGTTGGCGAGCAGCTTCTCGCACATGGTCCGCACCCGGGCTTCCGCCTCGTTCCGGTCAACGGTGTTCAGGGTCAGTTCCAGGTACTTGCCGATGCGCACCTTGCCCACTTCGTTAAAGCCCATGGAGTGCAGGGCCCCTTGAACCGCATTGCCTTGGGGATCAAGCACGCTTTGCTTGATGGTCACGTAAACTGTCGCTTTGATCATTTGCCGGATTCCTCCCGAAAGTCATTCATAGTGTGCCCGGCGCGCGCGGTGGCTCTAAGTTGGCCCGGCGCGGAGGGGCGTTGTGTTTTATTCATAAAATGCCACCAGCCGACTGGGCTTACGATTCGCGATGCCGTCGGCCAGCTTGGCTTACGCTTCGCGATACTGTCGGCCAACTGGGCATACGGTTCGCGATGCCATCCGCCGTATCAGCTAACGGACCGTGGTTCCGTTATTTTGCCAAAATCGCGCTTTTCTGCTGCTTAACGGACCCTAGTACCGTTATTGTGCCGAAAGTGGGCCAAAAAGCAGTGTGTTGGGCGGAATAGCGGAACCTGTGTCCGTAAGATCCGGCAAAAGCTCCATTTCTGCGAAATAGCGGATCGTGAGTCCCCGAAGCTGCCGGTTCGTCCGTTTGTGCGGGCCACGGCCCGCCTCACTCGCTAGTGCGGGGCCATCGACCGGCTTACTCCGCTCCATCGGCCCCCTTACTCGCCCCACACATTCAACTCTACTCCGCTGCCGTCAGCCTGCGGTAGATCTCCCGGTAGCGGTTGGCCGTGGCCTCTACCACCTCGTTGGGCAGCGGCGCAGGCGGGCTGTTTTTGTCCCAGCCGGAGCCGGTCAGATAGGTGCGCACCGGTTCCTTGTCCATGCTGTCGATCTCCGTATCCAAGGCATAATTCTCCACTGCCCAGAAGCGGGAGGAATCCGGCGTAAAAATCTCGTCGATGAGAATAATCCGCCCGTCCAGGATGCCGAACTCGAACTTGGTGTCCGCCAGGATAATACCCCGCTTGCGGCAGTATTCATGGGCGGCCTTGTACAACAGAATGCTGCGGCGCTCCAGCTCGTCGGTGAGCTCTGCACCCACCAGCTCCTTCATGCGCGCAATGGAGATATCCTCGTCGTGGCCCACATCGTTTTTGGCGGATGGGGTAAAAATCGGCTCCGGCAGCTCCTGGTTCTTGCGTAGCCCCTCCGGAAGCTTGCGGCCGTTGATCTCGCCGGTGGCCTGGTACTGGCGCCAGCCGCCCCCGGTGATATAACCGCGGACGATGCATTCGATGTCGATGCGCTGGGCTTTTTTGGCCACCATGATCCGGTCCTTCAATAGCTCCGGCGCCGTCACCAGGTCACCCAGCTTCTCCACATCCGTATGCACCACATGGTTTTCCTGGAGGGAGGCGGTTTGTTCAAACCAGAATGCGCTGATCCGGTTCAGCATGTTCCCCTTGTCGGGAACCGCCGGGGACAGGATGTAGTCGAACGCAGAGATCCGGTCCGTCACCACCAGCAGCATTTCCTCGCCCAAATCATACAGCTCCCGCACCTTGCCTTTGTACAAAAGCGGAGCCTTGACCAATTCCACCGCCGTCGACAATGTTGTTGTTACCACGTTAAGGAAACCTCCTGTTTTGCGCCACTCCGGTTTAGGTTGTGTTGGCTAACACGCCATGAAACGGAAGGGCATAGAGTCCGGCGCAGGCGCCGGGTGTTGGTAAACCAGGTGAAGCATGATAGGTGAAAAGCTTCGGCCACAGCCGCCGCGGAACTGTCTCAAGCCCCCGGCAGCCGGAAAAGGCTAAAGCTCCTTACTCGGTCAGCCCCAGCTTGCGGAAAATGGTGTCCACATGCTTCAGATGCCACGAGGGATTGAAACAATCGTCGATTTCCTCGGCGGTCAGCGTCTTGGAGATAGTCGGGTCCGCTTCAATAATGGAGCGGAACTGGCGCTGCTCCTCCCACGCCTTCATGGCGTTGGGCTGAACGGTATCGTAAGCCTGCTCGCGGCTGAAGCCTTTGTCGATGAGCTTGGTCATCACCCGTCCGGAGAAGGGCACGCCGTAGGTGCTTTGCATGTTGCGCTTCATATTTTCCGGGAACACGGTGAGGTTCTTGATGATGTTGCCCAGGCGGTTCAGCATGTAATCCAGGAGCGCGGTGGCGTCCGGCAGGATGATGCGCTCCACGGAGGAGTGGGAGATATCCCGCTCATGCCACAGCGGCACGTTCTCGTAGGCGGACAGCATGTGGCCGCGGATGACCCGGGAGAGGCCGGAGATGTTCTCGCAGCCGATGGGGTTGCGCTTGTGGGGCATAGCCGAGGAGCCTTTTTGGCCCTTGGCGAAGGGCTCCTCCACCTCGCGGAATTCGCTCTTTTGGAGGCCGCGGATTTCGGTGGCGAACTTGTCCATGGAGGTGGCGATGAGCGCCAGAGTCGCCATGTATTGAGCATGACGGTCCCGCTGGAGGGTCTGGGTGGAGATCGGCGCCGCTTTTGTACCCAGCTTGCTGCAGACATACTCTTCAATGAAGGGATCGATGTTGGCGTAGGTGCCTACCGCACCGGAAATTTTGCCGTACTGCACCTCGTCGGCTGCGCGGCGGAAACGCTCCAGGTTCCGCTTCATTTCTTCATGCCACAAGGCCATTTTCAGCCCGAAGGTAGTTGGCTCTGCATGGACGCCGTGGGTGCGCCCCATCATGGGAGTATCCTTGTAGGCGATGGCCTTGTCTTTCAGGATGGTGATGAAATTCTCCAGGTCCTTCTCCAGAATCCGGTTGGCTTGGAGGAGCAGGTAACCCAGGGCGGTATCCACCACATCTGTGGAGGTCAGCCCGTAGTGGACCCATTTGCGCTCCTCGCCAAGGGATTCGGACACCGCCCGGGTAAACGCGATAACGTCGTGGCGGGTTTCCTGCTCGATTTCGTAGATGCGGTCAATATTGAAGGTAGCGTTTGCGCGGAGAGCGGTGACGTCCTCCTTGGGGATAACCCCCAACTCCGACCAGGCTTCACAGGAGAGGATTTCAACCTCCAGCCAGGCCTTGAATTTGTTCTCTTCTGTCCAAATGGACGACATTTCCTTGCGGCTATAACGCTCCAGCATGTGGAACCTCCTAATGGTATGCTTATTGCTTGTATGGTTGCGCCGGTGGGTCCGGCGTTTACGTTAATTCTTGTATTCGTTAGTGTGGCCAAATGCAAAAGTGCAGTTATTTTCGCCCGTTTTCCTTCTGGAACGGGGTCTTGCTGCAAAAGTGCAGTTATTTTCCGTCATTCGGCTACCAAACGGGGCATTTCCGCAAAATAACTGTATTTTTGCATGATAGCCGGCTTCTATGGCCAAAGTTTACAAAATAACTGCACTTTTGCAGGATGGGCTGGTGTGGCGGACGCGAACCGAGAATGCTATTGTGCCAGGCATGAGCCGGGATCGGCCGCGCTTGGGACATCAGCCGGGATGGGCTGGTGAGCCGGGACCGACTGCTTGTCGGGCATGAGCCAGGATCGGCTGCATGCCGGGCACAAGCCGGGATCGGACGCGTGCGGCGACATGAGCCGGGATCGGCTGGTGAGCCGGAATCGGCTGCGTGCCGGGTATGAGCCAGGATCGGCTGCATGCCGGGCACAAGCCGTGATCGGACGCGTGCGGCGACATGAGCCGGGATCGGCTGCGTGCCGGGTATGAGCCAGGATCAGCTGCATGCCGGGCACAAGCCGGGCTGGGCTGCGTGCTGCACGAGTGTGCCGAGGACAGCCAGCTGCCCTCTAGCTCCAAGCCTTGCATTCCTCCGCCCAGATGCCGGTCTCCCGAACCCAGGCCAGCGCCTGCGCCGTATCGGCAGCCAGCAGGTTCACGTGGCCCATCTTCCGCCGGGCCTTGGCCTCGGCCTTGCCGTAGAGGTGGAGCTTCAGCGCCACTCCCTCCGGCTCCTTCTCCTGCGCCGCCAGCCAATCCAGCAGTGGCACCTGATGCTCGCCCAGCACATTCACCATCACCACTGGGGATAACAGCTCCACCGGGCCCAACGGCAAATTGCAGACGGCCCGCACATGCTGCTCAAACTGGGAGGTGGCGCAGGCTTCCATGGTGTAGTGGCCGGAGTTGTGGGGCCGGGGGGCCAGCTCGTTGACGTACAGCTCGCCGGATTCCGTTACAAACATCTCCACCGCCAGCAGGCCCACCATGTCCAGGGACTCCGCCAGCCGGGCGGCCAGCTCCTCAGCCCGCTGCCGCACCTCCGCCGGAATCCGCGCCGGCACAATGGACAGGTGCAGGATATTGCCCACGTGGATGTTCTCCGCCACCGGGAACACCTTCACCTCGCCCCGGGGGCTCCGGGCGGCAATCGCCGAGATCTCCTGCCGGAAGCTGATGAACTGCTCCAGCACCAGCTCCACGCCGCTTTGGCAGAGAGCAGCATAAGCAGCTTCGCATTCGTCCGGCGAACGGAGCACCCATTGGCCCTTGCCGTCGTAGCCGCCGGAGACCGTCTTCAGCACACAGGGTGTGCCGAACCGGGCCACCGCCGCCTCCAGCTCCGCCAAGCTGCCCACCGGCGCATAAGGCGCCACCGGCACTCCGGCGGCCTCGATGGCCCGCTTCTCCCGCAGCCGGTGCTGGGTGGTGTGCAGCAGGGTGCTGCCCTGAGGCACGTAAGATTCCCGGGCCAGCATCTCCGCTACCCCGGAGCTGACATTTTCGAATTCGTAGGTAATCACATCCGAAATCCGGGCCAGCTCCCTGGCGGCTTCTTCGTCGCCGTAGGACGCCGTGATCTGGCGGGCTCCCGCCTGCTGCATGGGCGAATCCGGCGAAGGCTCCAGCGTCGCGAAGCGGTAGCCCATATGGGTGCCTGCCAAAGCCAGCATCCGGCCCAGCTGTCCGCCGCCCAGCACCCCGATGGTGCTGCCGGGCAGGATCACTTTTCCCTGTCCGCCCGTTCTGTCATTTCCGTTCATCACAGACCTGTCCACCTTTCCCTTATCCCCCTCCGCAGCCAAGCATCCCGTCAGAATCCAGTTCTTCCGGTCCGCTCAGCCGCCGCAGGTGTCCCCGCCTATACCAGCCGGTCGCTGCTCTCCGCCGCTTCCTTGCCGATCCGCTCCCGCCGTGCCGCTACCTTGGCCGACAGCTCCGGGTCGAAGGCGCCCAGAATCTGGGCGGCCAAAAGCCCGGCATTGGTGGCTCCGGCATTGCCGATGGCCACCGTAGCCACCGGAATGCCGCCGGGCATCTGGACGATGGACAAAAGCGAGTCCAGCCCGTTTAAAGTGGAGCTCTTCACCGGGACGCCAATTACCGGCAGCACCGTCTTCGCCGCCACCATTCCCGGCAGATGGGCAGCGCCGCCCGCTCCGGCGATGATTACCTTGATGCCGCGTCCCGCCGCTTGCTCCGCATATTGAAACATCAGATCCGGCGTGCGGTGTGCGGACACCACCTTCTTTTCGTAGGGGATACCGAATTCCTCCAAGGGCTGGCAGGCAAGCTTCATGGTTTCCCAATCCGACTGGCTGCCCATGATTACTCCGACAACTGGCGTCATGCAAACGACCTTCTTTCCGTAGAGACGGTTATAATATGAATGCATCCGGCGGACAGGGCCTCCAAACCGCTTCCCTCTGCAAAAATCCCCCAAAAGTGACGAGATGCTCTGAAGCGTATTCCGGTTACTTTTAGAGGAGTTCTCCTTATGAAGAGGCGCATGCTGCAGCATCTTCATAAAAAAACAACGCGGCAAGCCAATATTCACCTGTGGCCGCAAAAGCAGATAGCCGCAGGCAAAAGGCAAAGGAAGGACCCCAAAGGGTCCGGCCTTCCCGGCGGTTTCCCGGGGCGTGTCTGGCACGCCCTGCGCGCATGCAGCCCAGACGCAAAACCCCGGTAAACCGGGGCGCCGGCCGCACACACAAAAGCAATTCACGGATATGAGCGAATATGGCTGCCGCGTAAAAATTCCGCAGGGCAAACCCAAATAAAGCATCCTTCGCTCGTAGTCCGGTCATTTACGGTAACCGGGTAGAAACGTTCGGGCCCTATCCCCGAATATATACGAGTCATGCAACGAATGCAAAATATAACAGTTTACTTGTCCATGTTAAGTTTAACAGCCGCGCAGCGCCTATGTCAACCTTAAAAACCGAACGTTTGTGTAAAGAGAGTGAATATAGTTCGTATTTTAACAGCGGTTTCAAAGCACCTCCCCGCCCCGTCAAGGAGCCAGAAGCTTCACTGCCGCCTGAAGCTGGGGGTCATTCTGCTTCAGCTGCGCCGCCAGAAGCTCCGTCATCTTCCGCAATGTGTCTCCAGCCACCGCACCGGTGGCCTGCAAACCTTGGGCCGACTGGAACGACTTTACGGCCTCTGCTGTTTTCCCGTCGAAGTACCCGTCCTTCCGGCCGGGGTCAAAGCCCAGCGCCGCCAGCATCACCTGGATGCTTTTCACCTCGGTGGCGTAGCTGTCCTGCTTCCACTCCTTGTCGGGGCTGACATACGGCAGCGCCGCATATTCCGGGAGAGCCACCTCCACATCGGGAGCGATGCCTGTTTTGTGAATCCATGTGCCATCGGGGGTCAGCCACTTGGCGTTGGTGTATTTCACCGTAGAGCCGTCCTTCAGGTTCATGATGGTTTGGGCTGTGCCCTTACCGAAGGTTTTCTCCCCTACCAGCTTGGCACCCGCAGACTCCTGCAGAGCCCCCGCCAGAATCTCCCCGGCACTGGCGGTGCCCCCGTCGATCAGGCCCACCATGGGCAGCCCGTCAATGCTGGGGTTTTTGCCGCTGCCTCTGGCCCGGTACTCCTGGGTGCGGCCGTTGCGGTCCTCCACCTTCAGCAGAGTTTTGCCTGCGGGAAGCAGCATTTCGCCGATTTCCACCGCCTGATCCAGCAATCCGCCCGGATTTTGCCGCAAATCCAGCACCAGCCCCTTCATGCCCTTAGCCTTCAGGTCGGTCAGCTGCTTGGCGAACTCCGCTCCCGTCGTTTCCGACACGGAGGAAATCTGAATCACCCCGATCCCATTATCCAGCAAATTGCTGTATACCGTTTCAATAGGGATCACATCCCGGATAACCGTGACCTGAATGGGGTCCGTCTCACCCGGTCTTTCAATCGTAAGCTCTGCCTTCGTTCCCTTCTCGCCGCGGAGCAGCTTCACTGCCTCCGTCGACTTCATGCCGATGAGACTGGTATCCCCCAGCTTGATGATCCGGTCATTGGGCTTCAGCCCCGCCTTTTCGGCAGGTGCACCTTTAATGGGAGAAACGATGACGATCCGCCCGTCCCGTTCCTCAATTTCCGCTCCAATACCCACAAACGAAGAACTGATCACCTCACCGAAGCTTTTGGATTCCTCCTGGTTCATATAAACGGAGTACGGATCATCCAGCGCCTTCATCATGCCGTCCAGCGCCCCGTCCACCAGCTTGGTTTTGTCGACAGGCTCCACATATTGGGCGGACAGATGCTCATAGACCGCATCGAGCTTATCCCACTTTTCATACTGGTTGCGGGTATACGCGAAGGTTAAGCCGCTGGCAGCCACCGCCGTGACGATTACTGTGGTTACTGTGTTCCTGATGCGATTGCCCATCCGTAGGACCTCCCGAGGCTTTCCGCGGGGGAAAACCGGTTATGCAAGCTTATGCCGGATGCCGTTTTGCGCGACCGGTCTTTAATTGGATATTTTACCATACCGCGGTTGGCACTCCAAACCCGGCATTTTCCAGTTGGCCCGACAGTCCTCCCCTTATGCTCATCGCTCTCCGGGCAAAGGAATCTCCCCCGCAGCCGGAGCCCCCTTCTGCACCCAGTCCAGAAACAGCTGGTAGTCCGCCTCCGTTTGTCTGGCATAGGATACCGCCCACAGGGCCAGGTCCCGGGCAAACACACTGCTCTTTTCCCCCATGGCTTCCGCAATTTCATCCTCACTGTGATACGCCAGCACGCCATTTTCCACATCCGCATCTGCCCGGGCATGAGCCTTCGCCGTAATCCGCCCCATGATCTCCAGCGCCTCCAGGAAATCCTGTTTTCCCTCCAGATCGGACAGCTTCAGCTTCTTCTTATACGGGGACCGCTCCCGGATGTAATACTGCTTGCCTCCGAAGGTCAAATACCCCAGGAACGGGTCCGCCTCATGATGCATGGCCTGCTGGGTGGCCGCCACACGTCTGCCCTGGTGACCGAATTCCCGCCAGAACTCCTCCCGGTAAGGCAAGAAGTAGGCCGGCACCGGCACCCTTGCCTCCTTCACCTCCAGCACCACATCGTCCATGGCATCCGCCGCCCCGCCCCCTTCAATAAGCAGATAATAACGGTCCAGTCCGATGGACGCCGTCCCCGAGCCTTTTTTCACCGCCATATCCTTTATCCTGAAAAAGTTAGGCTTCAGCTCCCGTTCACGTCCCAGCACCGCTATATATTCCTCCCAGGCCGCCAACAGCGCCCTGCGGGTTCCCGGCTCCACCTCCACCAGCTCCTCCGAACGGATAAACCGCCGGTCCCGGCCGCCTGCCGTAACCGACAGCATAAACTTGTGGGGCTCCCGTTTTCCCAGCTTGCGCAGCAGCTTGCGGATGCTTCCGTCGGTGTTGTCCTCGCTGAACTGCAGCCGGGACGGGTTCTCCTCCCGCTCGGTAAATTTGCGGATTTGCCGGTAATAGGCCTGCGCATACGCCTCGATGGCTTCGATACGCTCATGCTCATCCAGACCCAGCTCCTTGCCGGCCAAGGCAATGCTTGCGGACATCCGCAGCAGGTCGTACAGGTATGAGCCCAGGCAGCCCTCGTCGAAGTCATTGATATCGTAAACCAGATCCCCGTTTTCATCCTTGAAAGCGCCGAAATTCTCCAGATGGAGATCCCCCTGCACCCAAGTCGGCCGGTTCTCCGCCGTATGGTAGGGAAACCACTCCCGGGAGACATCGGAATAGAACAGGTACGCGCTCCCTCTAAAAAAAGAATACGGCGACTCTGCCATTTTGCTGTATTTCATCATCCGGCCGGTTTGGTCCAGCTTCATAATGCGGATGTCGAACTCGTCGAACATGGTGGCCAGCGCCTGCTGCCGGAGATGGCGGTGGGTATGCTTGACCTTCTCGATGATGGACTCGTACATAATCGGTACATCCTCCTCTATAGCAAAAACACACCCTGCTGCAAACGGCAATCGGGGTGTGCTTCGCGTGTGTGACTGTTCTATTTACCAGCATAAAACCGGCCCAGGGCCAAAGTCAAATGGTTGCCGCCTGGTGCTGAACAACCCTTTTAGAGCCTGCGACGAAAAGCTTATGCTGCCGAAGCGGCGTTTGCTAACGCAAATGCTCCGTACCGCTAATTTCCTCGCAGCTCCTTAAGCTCCTTATTCCACCGGCTGGCGGATGATGGTTTGCAGCTTGTCCGGAGCGGCGCGCCGGGGATCGCCCAGGTAAATTTCGTGGTGCTTGCCCCGGAGCTGGAGCCCCTGCTCCTGAATAAAGGCATGCAACCGCTCAATCGTAGGTGTTTCCTCGGCGTAAGGTCCAATGTGCAGCACCTGGGCGCATTTCCCCTCGTCCAAACGGGCGAGGCGGGCCAGAGGCAGAGCGGGCAACGTTTTTTTGGCTGCAGCCTGCTGTCGGGCTTCCTCTACCAGAGCCGGGGTGATAAAATCCGGCTGCAGGATCAGGGAGGTCCATTTCCAGTCCCCCTTGCGCTCCAGACTGAACGCTTCGATGGGCTCGCTCCACCAGAGGCCTTCCAGGGGCATGACGCCATAATCCGCCCCCTCCGGCATACGCTTCATCATAAACTTCAGCGTGTAGGACAGCGAATACAGCGCCTCCACCGCCTGCTGATAGGCCGGCGCGGTGTTGGGGTCCCCTTCCCCATCGATCATCAGATACTGCAGGGGCGGCACCTCCACCAGCATCGGCTCGGGCTTGGCCCGGTACAGCTCCCGGTAGGTTTTCTTCAAATCCAGCTTCTCCATTGTATGGCACATCCTCCTTGGTTGGGTTCCCTGTGACTTCTCCTCCCCAGTATACCCCGGCGATGTGACAACAGATGGTCAGGTTTCAAAATGGGGGAATAGGTTGGAGGTGCGGAGGAGGTAACGATGCGTGGAACTGGTGAATGCTTGGAACTGGTGGCACAAGGGAGTCTGGTTAGTTTAGGGATGACGGGATTCGCCGCAATGGTGAGTTGTGAGGAAGTTTAGTTTAAGGAATTAGCGGAGAACGTTGAGGTGAAGGGTGAGGTGAAAGCGTTGAGGTAAGGGGAAGCCAAAGCGTTGAGGTGAAGGGGAGGCCAAAGCGTTGAGCTGAACAGCAGGCGTTTCTCCCCTTCCTTAAGCTGTATTATGCCCTCAGCCTTATGCTGTATTATCCCCTCGGCTTTATGCTGTATTATCCCCTCCGCTCAGGAGGGGGAGGGAGGGAATGCAGTGCTAGTAAACCCTAGCATTCCCGAGGCGGCCATCCGCGCAGCAATTCTAACGGAAGTGAGAGCCTTTATTTGCTCCAAAACACGGGTTCAAAAAATCTAACGGAAGCAGGAGCCGCTATTGAAACCAAAACGAGCCTTGGGCAAGCAATTTGACTCAAATAGAGGCTCTGGCCGCCGTTAGATTTTTTAAAGCGGTGTTTTTGCCAAAATAGCGGCTCTGGCCGCACTAGCGATGCGTCAAACCTAACATGGAATTATCCAATATTCCTAAATATGGGTTAATTTGAACGTTGTCACCTG